>JAFTIY010000106.1 GCA_017456665.1 Clostridia bacterium
GCAGGTAAAGAATAGTGCCACAACTCGAACTATTGGAGTATAGCATATGGGAAACCCATATCTATTTTTAAGCAAAGAAAAAGAACTTAGATTTTTACGTCTAAGTTCTTATTTTAATTGTGAATTGATCGCTTTTGTGAATTTTATTATTTGTCCATATTGTTGGTTTACTACACTATACTTTCAAATAAAAGTCGTGTGCTTTTCAAAGCACAAAAAAGAAAAAGACTAACGAATTTTTCGTTAGTCTTTTATGTTGCCAAAAATCCCTATGGGAAGAGCGGTAAAATCTCGGTGTTTTTTATGATTAGTTTAAAAGCTCTTGCTTTTTGTATTGAAGGGTATAGAGGTTATAATATTTTCCTTTTAGCTTTAATAGCTCGTTGTGATTACCTTGTTCAACGATTTCGCCGTGAGAAAGCAAAATTATGTTATCTGCATGCTGCACGGTCGAAAGGCGGTGAGCAACTATAAGCATAGTGCTTATTTTCATCATTTTTTCGAGCGAGTTTTGAATAAGGATTTCGGTTTCGGTATCAATGTTTGCAGTAGCCTCGTCTAAAATCATTATTTCGGGCTTATGAATTATAGTTCGTGCAAACGATAACAGCTGGCGTTGCCCCGCAGAGAAGTTGTTACCGCGTTCTAAAATTTCGTCGTCTAATCCCTTTTCTAGCTTGTTTATAAAGTGACTTGCGTTAACGTATTCGCACGCTTCCCAAATTTCTTCATCCGAAATACCTTCTTTGCGCAAAACGAGATTGCTTCTAATAGTGCCCGAGAATAAGAAAACGTCTTGCAGCATTTGCCCAAAGTGCTTACGAAGAGAAGAGATTTTAATATTTTTAATATCAATTCCATCAATTAATATTTGTCCTTTCTGAATATCGTAATTGCGGCAAATAAGCGATAGAATGGTTGTTTTACCCGAGCCGGTTGCCCCTACGAAGGCTACCGTTTGCCCGGCTTTTACTTTAAACGAAACGTCTTTAAGCACCCATTCGCCCTCGCTGTATGCAAACCACACGTTTTTAAACTCTATATCGCCATTAATTTTATCTAGTTCAATCGCGTTTTCGCTATCGACTACGGTGGGCTTCATATCTAAAATAAGGAATATTTTTTCTGCTGATGCAAGAGCCGATTGCAGCCAGTTAAATTGTTCTGCAAGGCTTTGAATGGGGTTGAAGAATTTAGAAACGTACATATAGAAAGAAACTATCGTTTGGCTGGTTATAAGCTGGCCTAAAATTTCTTTGCCCTCTAAATAACCCTTGCCGCCCAAATAGAACAGGCACATAACCGACGTTATATGTAGCAAATAAACCAGCGGTCTAAAAATACCAAAAACAAAAATTTGTTGCTTTTTAGCAGAGGAAAGCTGATTGTTTTTGCCGTTAAATTCACTCATTTTTTTATCTTCGCAGTTAAAAATTTGAGTGATTTTAATACCTGAAAGGTTTTCTGATAAAAATGTATTAATATCGGTAGTTCCGTCTTTAACCTTTCTGTAAGCTCTACGCGAGAATTTTCTGAAAATAACGGTAAAAATAACTATAAATGGCACGAAGCACAGCACCATAAGGGTGAGCAAGTAGTTTAGCATAAGCATAGCTACGAACACGCCTAAAATTACGAATACGTTGCGAACGAGGTTTACTATAATATTGGTAAACATCATAGAAACGCCGTTAGTGTCGTTGGTAACGCGCGTTACAAGTTTGCCAACGGGAATATGGTTTAACTGTTCGTGTGAAAGACTTTCGATATGGGTAAAAAGCTCAAGTCGTATGTTAGAAATAATCTTTTGCCCCGTTTTTTGCAGTATAATCGCTTGAAAGTAAGTGCCAATAAGTGAAACTATTAAAATACTAACGTAAATTGCAACCCGTATATACAGCTGATTAAGTTCAAAATCTCCCTTAATTAGCCCTTGGATTTCGCCCACTAGTAGTGGAGAAATTATATCGTACGAAATAGAAAAAATCATTACGAGTAAAACCAAAATGAAGTTTTTCCAATAGGGTTTAGCGTATTTTAGCAGCCTTTTAACCAGTTCTCCGTCTGAAAGCGTTCTGTCAAATCCAATAGACTCTTTTTTGTTTTTCATCAGCGCGTAGGCTACAACGAAAATTATCGTTATAAGTCCAATAACTGCGCCGGCGATTAAAAGGGGATAGTACTTATACATAATTATTCATCCTCCTTTTCATCTTCAAGCTTATGAAGCTCAACCGTTTTGCGGTACTCTTCGCAAGAGCTCATAAGCTGTTCGTGAGTTCCAACGGCAAGTAATTTTCCATCGTCGATAAACGCTATTTTATCCATGCGCTCAACGGTAGAAATTCTGTGCGCTATTAAAATAGTGGTTTTACCCTTTCGCAGGGTAGCAAGATTGTCAATAAGTTTTCTTTCGGTTTTTGTATCAACGGCAGAAAGTGAGTCGTCTAAAATAAGAATAGCAGCATCCTTCATAACCGCTCGTGCAATTGAAATACGTTGTTTTTGCCCGCCCGAAACGGTAACCCCGCGCTCGCCGAGCACAGTATCGTATTTTTTAGAAAATTGCTCAATATTATCGTCAACCGCGGCAATCTTTGCGCTTTTAGCTATTTGTTCATCGCTTGCACCGGTAACGGCAAAGGCGATGTTATTAGCGATAGTATCACTAAATAAAAAGTTATCTTGCGGAACGTAAGCCGCATTTTCGCGCAATGAACGTATCGAAATGGTATTAACGTCGTATCCGTCAACGAACAGTGTTCCGTCTGCAACGTTATAGTTGCGTAAGATTAGGTCAACTAGGGTGGTTTTTCCTGCTCCTGTTTTTCCTATAATACCCACGTTTTCTCCCGCATTAATTTTAAACGAAATATTACATAGGGCGTCGTAATCTCCGTCGGGGTATCTAAACGTAAGGTTTTTAAATTCAATATCTCCTTTAAGCTTACCTACGTCAATAACCCCTTCGCGGTCGCAAACGCTGGGCTTTTGGTCTAAAAGCTCGCCAATTCTGTTAAGTGAAGCCATCCCGCGTGAGCGCATTTCAATAAGCTGTGAAATAGCCATAACCGGCCAAATTATAGATGTAAAATAGCCAATAAATTCAATAAGCTGGCCTGCGTTAAAGGTTTTGTTATAAACCAAATAACCGCCGTAACCCAAGATTACGCATATAACGGCCTCAACGAAAAGTGTTACGAAAACGTGAAGTAGGGTAGAGGCTCTTGTAAACTCAACGTTGGCATCTTCATTTTTTTTGTTTAAAATTTTAAAGGCAAAAAGCTCTTTAAATTCTTTAACAAAAGCTTTAATTACGGCAATACCCGAAAAGCTTTCTTGAGCAAAGTCAGAAAGGCTCGAAAAAGCCTCTTGGCGCTCTGCCCACTTATTTTCCATATATCTGCCCACTATAACACCGCATGCCAACATAAAAACCATGGGAATGAGAGTGAAAAGTGTTAAGGTTAGGTTCATTTGAGCCATTTTAATAAGGGCTAAACCACCGAGTAGCAGGGCGTCGAAAAAGGCTAAAAGTCCCGATCCGAAGCAATCTTGTACCGTTTCGATATCGTTGGTAAAAAGTGACATTAAGTTGCCCACCTTGTTTACCTGATAATACTCTTGCGAGAGGTTTTTACACCTATCGAACATGCTTCTTCTTAAATCGGTTTCAACCTTTAACGCCGAGCCAAAAAAGCAAATTCTCCATAAAAATCTGCCAAAAACCATAATAACGATAATTATCATTAAAGGTAGGCAAATCTCGTCTAATAAAAATTGCATGTCGAAGGGAACGGTAACGCCGTTTAATTGAACGTATCCCGTATTTATTCCATTAATTATCGTTCTGTATAGCTCCGGTACTTTAAGCTGAAAATAGTCAACCAACACAAGTGCAATTACGCCAAAAATTATCATGTGCAAGTACTTTAAATAGTACTTATTAATGTGCTTACCAAACAGCATAAATTTTGCCCTCCTTTGTAAAATTTAGTATTAAAATAATGTAAACGGTAAAAAAAGTTTTTATTAATAAACAATTTGTTTAATATAATATTTATATAAGATACCATAAGCTAAAGGCTATGTCAAGTTTTTTAATTAAAAATAACCTATATTTTTTTAATTTATTAATTTGTTTTTTAGTTTAAATTATGAGATAATCAGCTTATAGGCGCACTTTTATATAACTTTAATTAAAAATTGCAGTTAATTAATTTTAAAAACAATTCTAAAAATAATAATTAATTTATTTTTTAGTTCAAAATATGCGATAATCAACTTATAGGCGCACTTTTTAATTTTTTGTAGCTTAAATGGGCATATAGATTTTAAATTTATACAATTGTTTTTAAGTAAATAATTTATTTTGTTAAAATATGCGATAATCGCGTTATAGGCCCACTTTTTATGTTTTTTTGCTTAAAAAAAAGCTTAACGGCACGCCGTTAAGCTAAATAAACAGTAATTTATAAAATAATCATAAGCCCAAGTAATGCTGCCGTAATCGTAGGAATAGCGATTACAGTGCCGTATTTTACAAAATCTAAAAAGGTATATTTTACCTTTTGCTGGCTAATAAGCCCCGTAAACATAATTCCTGCAAGTGCACCGATTGGGGTTAAAAACGCGCCTATGTTTGAGCCAATTATCGTGCTGTAAACCGCTTGACTTGCAACTGAGGAAGAAAGGGTTTGGGTTATTGCGCTAAACAGTACGCTCATGGGAATATTGTTCATAAGATTGCAAGCTAAAAAGGAGGTAAAACCGTATTTTAAAATGATATTGCTTTCGCCAAGCAAATTGCCAAGTAAATTGGTAACCTGCTGTTTTTGAAGAGCTAAAACCAAAATGAACATCGAAATAACGAATGGTATAAGTTCCCAAGGTAAGCGCTTAGTCGTGCTTTTAAGCATAACGGGTTTTTGCTTTTTTGCTATACACAAAATAATCGTGCAAGTAATTAGTGAAGCTGCGCAAATGAGGCAAATGAGCCACATTTCAAGTTGAATATACGAAGCGATAACCAACAAGATTAAGCAGGCAATCAAATGAAATAGCCCAATAAATGTAAATCCCTTATTTGTAAGTTTTATCTCTTCAACTTCGGCTTGTAACGGTTGCTTAAGCGCTTTATGGAATATGAGTAAAATAAGCGCGATTTCAACCGCTCCGGCAAGTAGGGTAGGCAGAGCCATAACCTTAAAGTAAGGAATAAAATCTATTCCCGCCGCCGTAGCAAGATAAATATTGGTAGGATTACCGATAATTAACATCATGCTCCAAGTATTGGCGGCTGCAAACTCTGCAACAAGATATGGAACGGGATTTATTTTGGTATTTTTTGCAAAATAGCAAATAAAGGGAGTAAAAGTTAAAATAACTATGTCGTTTGAAGTAAAAACGGTAAGAACCGAAACTAAAAAATATAAAATCAAAAACAGCGAAATTTGGTTTGACTTTGCTTTTTTCGTGGCAAGCGTAGCGAGGTATTTAAAAAATCCCATTTCATCTAAAAATACCGAAATAAAGGTCATCGCAACGAACAGTACCAAAATTTTAAGGGGATTAATACTCGTATCGTTAGTAAGCCCCGCAAGCACTTCACTAAACGAAATGCCACCGAAGCAAACGACTAAAACGGCCCCTATAAGTCCTACCATCCAATAAGTACCAAGCTGTTTTTTAGCAATAGTGATTTTAGGAAAAAACAGCACCGAAAGCACCAAGCACAAGCAGGTAGCAAGGGAGATAATAACTGTAGCAATCACTTGTTACACCTCGTCGCACTTAAATTCTTCAGATTTAAAAATTTGATTTTGACAGTATTTTTTAACGATATCAGAGCAGTAATAAACTACCAAATCGTTAGAGCAACCATAAAATATACCCCAGCCCAAATCTTTAATAGTTTTAGACTGAATATACACTTCTTTAAGGTTAGAGCAGCCTCTAAATGCAGTATCGTCGATAGAATCAACGCTGTAGGGGATAACTACCTTTTCAAGCTGTTCGCAGTGGAAGAATGCGCCTTCGCCAATTCGTTGAACGCTATCGGGAATAATAACCTCTTTTAAGTTGCGGCAATCTGAAAAAGCCCAATCGTCTATTTCGCTAACGCTATCGGGAATTTCGTAAACCTCGTTATTTTTAACGGGGGGATAACAAATGAGTTTAGATTTGTTTTTGTTAAACAAAACGCCTTCATAGCTCTTGTAATATTTATTTCTGGGGTTAACCTGAATGCTTTCAAGCGAAATACAACCGCGCAGCGAACCTGTGTCGATTTTAACTAGATTAGCCGAAATATTAATCGATTTTAAGCCGATACAGTCTTTAAAAACGTTTTTACCGATTTTATAAACGCCCTCGAGAATATCAATTTGGCGCAATGAAGAACAACCAACGAATGCCGAGTCGTCTATTCTTGCAACCGACATGGGAATATTTAGTTCTTCAAGCCTATCACAGCTACCGAACGCGTTATCGCCGATTGCAACTAGCTCGTTGGGCAGGCTAATATGGGTAAGCGATTTGCACGAGTTAAAAAGGCCACTGTAAATTTCTTTTAAATCGGAGGGCAGTTTAACGTTTTTAAGCTGACGGCAGTTTTCAAATGCGCGCTCGCCAAGCTCGATTTCGTTTTCGATAACCAATTCTTCAATGCCCACGCAATCTCTAAACGCGCTATCGCCCAAATATTTAACTCCGCGCGGAATAGTAATATTTTTTAAAGCGGTGCAGTTTCTAAACGCTTCTTTACCTATTTTGCGTAAGTTACCGGTAAAAACAACGGTGTTAAGGTATTTTTTATTTTTACACACGCCGTCTGAAATTTCGGTTACCTCTTCGGGTAAAATTAAATCGTGAATACCGTCTTCGCAAGAGCAAAGTACGCCGTTTTCGATTTTAGAAATATCGCGAGTAGAATCGGGAATAACTCTATCCAACTCAAAAACCATTTCGTCAACGGTGGGATCGTTTTTAGCGTTCGCAAAAGCGTGCTGCGTAAAGCTTAAGTAGTAGGTAAGGTTAGTGGGGAGCTTAACGGGCTTTGTAAGCCAAATGGGAATAACTTTAATATTTTCGTGGGCAAACGCAATCGAAATTTCAGAAATAACGTGCCTCGAAGTAATAGAGTTAGGGCTTAAAAAAACCACGAACGCCGTTGCGTTTTCAATTTTAGAGGTAAGTTTTTGCGACCAATCGTCGCCAGAGTGAAGCCCCGAATCGTACCATAAACGATAGCTGTATTCGCTGATTAATTTTTGAAATACAGGAAAAATCTTTTCGCCGTCGGCATGTGCGTAGCTTACGAAAACGTAAGGTCTTGTTCCTTCGTAAATTTGCGGCAAACTCATACGTCGCCTCCTTTGTATTGTTTATAATAATAGCATACACATTTAGTATAACACGCTTGAGCAAAAAATTCAACTGTTTTGGTTAAAATTTAAAAATTTGCCTATTTAGCATCTGCCATTGAATATTTTAAAGTTTTTTTTTTATAGTTTTTTTTATATCATGGGCATTATTCGCTTTAAAGCGCAAAACAAAAAAATACCCCGACGGTTAAAATGCCGTCGGGGCAGTAGGGTATTATTCGGTTTTATTATAAACCCAAACAACCGGGGTTATGCCGTCGGTATCGTAATGCCAATAATTGCCGTCATACGCCGTGCCGTCAGCATTGAGAGCCGGCTCACTTTCACTGTAAAAATAAATAGGTGTATTTTCTAAATCGTAATTTAGACGTTTTGAAACGAATGACCAGTCGCTTTCAGTACCCTTATAATACACGTCGGTTAAATTGTTGCAATTTTTAAAATTGTCCCAACCAATATACTTTATTCCGCTGCCTATTACTACGCTTTTTAAACTGCTGCAACCTGAAAAAACCCATAACTCAACTCGTTTAACCCCATCTCCTATCACCACGCTTATTAAACCAGTGCAATTGGTAAATGCAGAATCTTGAATTTGAGTTACGCTATTTGGAATAATGAGATTTACTAAATTACTGCAGTTATAAAATGCATTTTTGCCAATTGTAATTACGCTATTGGGAATAATAACTTCCGTCAAACTATCACAATTAGAGAATGCGCTATCATCGATAAGCGTTACACCGTTTAAAACAGTAAAGCTCGATTGGGTTTTACCGATGGCATAGTTAACAAGTGTTTTACCGTCTTTTGTATATAAGTTGCCGTCTACTGACTTGTAGTTAGCGTTATCATCGTGAACAAAAAAGTTTGTTAAGCTCGTGCATCCGATGAATGCGTAACTATCAATAGATTGTACGCTCTTACCTATTTTTATGCTGTTTAAGCTGCTACAATCGGCAAAAGCGGCGTTTGCAATCGAAGTTACGCTATCTGGAATGGTTATACTCGTTAAACTACTGCAACCGCTGAATGCATAATAGCTAATATCCGTTACGGTATCGGGAATTGTTATATTAGTTAGGTTACTGCAACCAAAGAATGCATAATATCCAATACGCGTAACTCCGCTTTCTATGGTTACGCTTGTCAAATTAATGCAACCGCTGAAAGCGTGATCAAAATTACTCACGTTGCTGGGAATTTCTATGCTCGCCAAACTACTGCAACCGCTGAATGCATGATCGCCGATAGAAGTTACGCTATCTGGAATGGTTATATTAGTTAGGTTACTGCAACCGGAGAAAGCAGAATTACTAATAGCCGTTACGCTATCTGGAATGGTTATATTAGTTAGGTTACTGCAACCAAAGAATGCAGAATTACCAATAGCCGTTACGCTATCTGGAATGATAACGTTTGCTAAATTACTGCAGTTCTTGAATACATACCCGCCTATAGACGTTAAGCTATTTGGAAGCTCAATGCTTGTTAAGCTACTGCAATTATAAAAAGCATAATCACATATTCTCGTTATGCTATTTGGAAGGTTTATACTTGTTAAACTACTGCAACCAGAGAATGCATAAGTATGAATAATCGTTACGCTGTTGGAAATAGTAATGCTATTTAAGTTAGTGCAACCACTAAAAGCTCCAAAATCGATAGCAGTTACGTTTTTACCATTATACGTGCCTATTATAATATCGGTTTCTGTACAAGTGCCAATGCCCGTTAGGGTGTAAGTTCCGTCTTCATTTAGCTTGTAAGTTAGCCCCTCTGGGCTCTCTACCGCCCCGCAAATGGAGCAAACGCCGTTTTGTACGTCGTGGGTATCGATTTTTATGGGAATTTCTTTATACGTAGAATAATCGCAACCCGCTCTAACGCATTGTTCGTAGGCATACCAACCAACTTCGGCGCAGTTGGGTGCTTTTGCTTCGCGATTTACGATATCGTGGCCGAGGGCGGGCATGTCTTTTACGTATGAATATCCGCAAGTGCAAAGGTTTGTCATTACGCCCTTTTCAGTACAGGTAGGGGCTTGCGTTTCTTGAGGACTATAAGTGTGAACGTGAGCATTTTCGCACGCTATAAGCCCTATTACCGCACTACAAAGTAATGCAAAAAGAGTAAAAAGAATAAAGAATTTTCTTTTCATAATATTCTCCTAAAATAAAAAAGTTTGATAAACGAAAAAGCAGTTAAAGGCATTTATCGTTTAATGAGAACGCTGATAGCAAAATCAGCTAAAATTTTTTATAATGCACGCAGTAAATATTTTTTTAGTAAAGCTACGCAAAAAAGATGCAAAAAATAGGCACATTAGCACATTTTATTGTTTTTACTGGTGTTTTTGCTGTTTTTTAAGTATAAAATTGTACTTTTTATCAACCACTTGTTGTGATAGAGCCTTATCAAAAAGCCTATTCTTTTATAACGTTTGCGCTTTAGATTAAAAGGCGTTTTATTTATTCGAGAATATTTGATGTAATAAAATCGACGCCAAGTTTTACAAGTTGCTCGGCTTTTTCTTTATCGTCTACAGTCCAACAGTTTACTGCCAATCCGGCTTCGTGGAATCGCTTGATATTTTCTTCGGTAAGACAGCCGTAATGCGCGTCAACGTCAAAACGGTCTGCAATAACTCGCTCGATAATCTCGTCGGTTAAGTTACAAAATAAAAACTGTACCGACTGATTTGGAAGAATAGCGCGCACCTTTTGAAGATTTTCGTAAATGAAGGATATAAAGGTAACGTTTTCAAGGTAATCGTAACTTTTAATTATATCAATAAAGCGTGCGGTTTCATCATCGGTAAAATCGGATTTTAGTTCAAGAACGCAATGTTTTTCATATCTCTTGCAAATTTTTATGTAATTTTCAAGTGAGGTGGGGCGAATATCGGCACGGTCTTTTGTATTATCCGTATCAAAAAGACGGATGCTTTCAAGTAGGTCGAGCGACACTTGCTCAACTAAAATTTTCTCACCCGAAACTCTAGTGAGCTCGCTATCGTGGCATATAACGAATTTGCCGTCGGCCGTTCTATGTACGTCGGTTTCAATTCCGTAATAAGAGCGGTTACCTGCGGCAACGAACGCAGTATTAGTGTTTTCTTTTTCAATGCCAGAAAGCCCTCTGTGCGCAACTACACGCACTTTGCCTTTTTCAAATTTAACGGTGTTCATATATTTTCTCCAAAAGATTTTAGCTATTTACAGCGTAATGGTATTACGTTATAGTATTTTAGTACCTTTTTTCAAATTTGTCAATAGTATTTAGTAAAATAACGGTGTAACTTAGGGTAATCGGCTGATTATTTTTTAGCCCTTTAACGTTTTTTATAAAAACACCCCGACGGAATTTTGACCATCGGGGCAGTAGGGTAACTTAAATTAATTTATACCGTTTATTAATCAAAAATATTTAAGTTAAACAGTTTAGCATTAAGCTATTATAATTAGTTTCGCTTGTTTGCTGTTAAAAGCAACTTTTTAATAAAATTATAGCGAATAGCTTTTCTTTTTAATAAACACGATAACCGAAGAGCAAAGCAAGAATAGCAGGTTAGCCGCTTCGCCAGAAATTAACGATTTACAACCTGTTTTTTTATCTCCCTCATCGTTATTTACAGATGAATCGGGCGCAGTTGAATTATTATCGTTTGAGCCGATAGCCGGTATAACTTCATATTCCGTTTTACCACAATGGCAGCTTCTTTGTTTTTCGCCATTTTCAGTTTGGGTAGGAGCTTTTGTTTCTTGCCAATCGCCAAAGCTGTGCCCGGTGGGTTCAACCTCATCGTCTACGTAAGTACTACCGCAACTGCAAACGTAGGTCGTATAACCCCCTTTAGTGCAAGTGGGCGCGGTTACAACTTTCTCGTAATCGTGACCGGTAGCATTAACGTAATCGTCTACGTAAGTATTTCCGCAATGGCAGGTATAGGTCGTATATCCGCTTTGGGTACAAGTAGGCGCGGTTACAACTTTTTCGTAATCGTGGCCGGTAACGCTTACGTAATCATCCACGTAAGTATTTCCGCAATGGCAGGTATAGGTCGTGTATCCGCTTTGGGTGCAAGTGGGGGCGGTTACAACTTTTTCGTAATCGTGACCGGTGGCGGCAATTTCAGTATAAGTTGAATAGCTGCAATTTGCACAGGCTTCGTATTCATTCCAACCGCTTTGGGTGCAGGTGGGCGCTTTTGCCTCGTAACCTACTAAGTTATGTTCAAGCTTTTCAATCGTTTGGCTTGCAAGCACTTTTTTACAAACGGTACATTCTTTATATTTGCTACCTTCAGCGGTGCAGGTCGCTTGTTTTTGTACAATCCAATCGCTTTCGTTATGCTTAAGAGCAGCAATTATAAGTGAATTTAGCTCATTTTTTTGCTCGTCGAAGTTTTTGTTGCATAAAGAGCAATTATAGTGACCTAAAGTACCTTGGCTTTCGCAGGTTGCAGGTATTTCTGCTATCCAATTGCCAAAACTGTGCCCGGTTGCGGCAATTTCAGTATAAGTTGAATATCCGCAATTTGCACAGGCCTCGTATTCATTCCAACCGCTTTGGGTGCAGGTGGGTGCTTTTGCC
>JAFTIY010000107.1 GCA_017456665.1 Clostridia bacterium
ACCAAATACAATATGGTTACGTTAGGAAAAAAACCAAATAAAAAACATCGTAAAAGTGAGTAGCACACAGCTACCGTTATTCCGTACCACGCGCCAAACGAAAAGCAAAAGGCAAAGAAAAAAACGGTAACAAGCTCTACTCCTTTAACTGCCGAAAAGACGTACTGAACGGCTATAAGCATCGCGCAAACAAGCGCAGAAATGGCAATTTTTCTAGCGTGAATCATTAAAAAGTGCCCCTATAAGTTAATTAACGGCACTTTTAATTAAAATGCCTGAAGATGCCAAACGTAAGTTGCTCCCTCTTTTACAACCAAGCTTTCAACGCCATAAATTGCCGAAAGATAGGTTTTTTGTTGATATTCACAACTACCCCAAGCCTCGTTCGAAAGCTCTGCGTCATCAGTATAAAGCATCCAATAAACGTTGCCGCCTGCTCTTTTGCCGTTTATTTCGGTTATCATTCCGTCTGCCATACTAAAGCTAATTTTGCCCTTTGATTTAAGCTCATTCATATAGTCGAGCAAAGTGGTAGTAGAGGTAATTTCGAGCACGTCAGAGCTTACGGTAATTACTGCGATATCGCTACCTTCTACATTGTCGGTTACAACGTTGCAAGCAACTGAGCAAACTGCAATAACGATTACGGTTAAACATAGTATAAGTTTTTTCATAAAACACTCCTTTTGCGATGGCGCGAATTGTCTATCAAGTAAAACAGCCCATTTACCAAGCCAAAATCGTGCAAAGCATAACAAAAAAAATACTCTGCCCAAATTTTGAGCAAAGCACAATAATCGCGAAGGTTAATCGCGATACGTTCATTCTTCATTGCCCAAGAATTAAGGTAATTAATGCTACGACAGGTTATCCGACTTAAACTTACGGTAATGGCTGTTGCGGCGGAATCTCACCGCCATTCCCCTGCTCTCGTGCTATTTAAAAAAGCAACACTCGCAGCACTTTTGAGTTGTAAGATTATTATACACCATTCGTTTTTTTATTGCAAGTATTTAAACCCGTCGTTTAGTAATTTATAAAAAATCAACAAATTATCGCGAGGGTTGTTTATTTACAACAAAAAAAGCCGCCTATAGCGCGATTAACGCCATATTCGGCTTAATTAAAAATATTACAACAAGCTTATTAACCACTTCATAAGCCACGCAGCATTTTTAACTATACATACCGTTAATGGCATTATTAAAAAGAATATCGCAACAACCGAAGCTACTAAAATTGCCAATATACTTATGGTTTTTTGAAGCAATTGCAACGGCTTTTTAAAGCGAATGAATACCAGCCAATATACAAAAGCCAACACTATTGCGGCAGCTAATCCCATAAGAGTGTAAGCAATATAGGGTGAAGTATATACGATTTCTACTTCGTTTTCACCCTCTTCTAAAGGTATTAGCATAAAACTTAAAAGGTTATCTTCCGGTTGCACGATTTTGCCATTTACGTAATATTCATGACCGGGTAAAGCTACGTAATTTAAAAATAGATATTCGCCCTGCCCTGCCGTAGCTTTAACGTTGATAACGTTTGGCCGTATAGAAAATTCAACCTCTTGCGAGCTGGCGTAACTATATAATTGCTTTACGCTATTATCGCTAATATAAAATCCGCTACATGCCTCGGCTACCGTTTGCAAGTCTAAAGGCTTTTCGTTTGCGCTTTTTATAAACACAGAATAACTGCCAGAGCTGCCGTAGCCAAGCGAAAAGGAGGGATTATTGTTTAATGAGGTAAGTTTTTCTTCTTCGTAAGCACTCCTACAATATATCAAATCTAAACCATCATCAAACTGCGAAGTAAAAAAGTAATTTCCCCTTTCGCTCAACTTTATTTTTACCTTAAACACGCCGTCGGGCACCCCTTCAGCCTTATGCTCCGTAATGCTGATATCATTTGAATTTACCCAGCTAATGGCAAAATCAGCACCGCCAAGCATTTTTAAAACGTGATCGTAGCCACCAGCCAGCGATTGAACGTCAAGATCGCTACGGTCGTTTTTTACAACGAACGCATGTGGAAAAGCGTAACCGTTTTTATATAAAACGTAATCGCCTACGTCAATAACGTTGCCCTGCTCGTCGGTAAGGCTGTTATATCCTTTAACCTTTTCTAAATAACTGCGAGTTGAATTGCCCTCGGTTATAACGTACTTGTAACCAAAAATACAATCGCTCAAAAATTTACCGTTGTAGCTTTTCATTGAGTTCATTCCGTTACCGCCGTAATCGAAAAAATTGGGAGCAATAAAGTTTTTGCTATCTGTAACGGAAGAAAAAACCGAAAACGAATTAGTATGAAGAGTAAATGGCATATCTGCCGTTAAATAATCTCCATTCATTTTTACACGCGTATGATCGTTACCCTCAAGCTCTTCAACGTGGTCGGTAAAGGCTTTAATTTGATTATACGCAGTTGGAACGTAGAGGTTGCCAAACACCAAATGATCAGTATATACAGCCGTTTGAAAACAAATTACAATCAGTAAAATTATAGAAAAAACATGTGCCGAAAAGCGCTTAAATTTTACCAATAAAGTGCCCAATAGCGCGATTAACGCGACTATTGCAAAAATAATCACCGTTCCTTCAAGCCCGCCTAATGAATGAGCAAAACGGCTTGAAAACCACGAAGTAAACGTATTTTCGCCCAACACTTTAGATAGTATAACCATGCCTACGATTGCGCAAACGGCGGCCGCAGCGGTAATTAACGAAAAGAGCAGATTATTTTTTGCGTAAATATCTTTTAGCTTTTCGCCCTTTTCAATCCTTTTAGCGTATTTTATCGCTATTTTATCGTCCGTTCTTTGTTCGAGTCTTACAAACGCACAGCTCAAATAGCTTGCCGCAACGTATAAAAAGTAAAATCCGTTTAAAAAGCCAAATCGTAGCGAGTAGCTCATATATGAGCCAAAGTTCAATAAATTGCAAGCTTCATCAAACACTATAGGTATAAACAAAACGCCAAGCGTAATAGCCAAAAACCTATCTATAGGTCGTTTAACGCCATTTTTAACAAAATATGCAACGGTAAAAAACAGAGTTAGCGAATCGGTAAAAATATACGAGATTTTTTTGTAAAGTGCCTCAGCCGAATAGCTTGCCATTAAATTTTCGAACAGCCCGGTTTTTCGCCCCGAAACCAAAAACGCTATAAGTGACGGCAATAAAATGGGCAATGAGAAAATAATAATGCAAACAAAGGCGAGAACAAGGTTTGTAAGTGCTTTTTTGCGCTCTTGCTTATCGATTACCAAAACGCAATAAACAACGGCTATAGGATAAACCAGAAGCATTGAAAAGCAAGATATCGAAAAACAGGTATAAACCATTAACGCGTACGGTACTACGAACGCTGCTTTTTTTCCTGTTTGCATAAGCTTTTTAAAACCCAAGCAAACGAACGGTAAATAAATAAGAAGGTCTACCCAATTTATATAGGTGTTAGAAACGAAAAGATAGCCGCAATACCCGTAAGAAAGTGCAAGTGCTACTTGAGGAATAATTG
>JAFTIY010000108.1 GCA_017456665.1 Clostridia bacterium
TCACAAGTTTAGAAGAATACATAGCAATTGTTGAAGATTGGTTAGAATTTTACAATACTAAAAGATTAAAAAACAGGAAGAAAACTTAATTCCTTCCTGTTTAGCCTTTTTTTATCCGTGCACTTTTTGGGGTGCAGTTCACAATTTCGTTGTGCCTTTTAATTTGCAAAATTTGCCGATAACGAGCTTATAGGGGCACTTATAGCCAAAAATAGTTATTGATATTCGCAATTATAGCCTAAAAAACGGTATAATTTTGCAATAGTAATGCAAAAGAGGTGCAATAGTTGCAAAAAAAATAAAAAAGAGACATATTTTATTTAATTTGTTTGACAATTTTATGTATATATTATAAAATATATATGGTAAAATTTATATAAGCGTGGCAATTTTTGCTTCAAGATAGAGGCAATTGGCACTTTATAATATTTTATACGATAATTAGGGAGGCAATATTTATGGCATTAAATTTCAGCTCCCTGTTTCTTATGTCTACCGGTTTAGCGGTAGGTATAGCCGTAGCAGCCCTCGTACTCGGTGGCGTTATCGGTATTTACTTTGGTAGCAAAATTCTGCAACAACAACGCGAAAAAAAGATCGGTTCAGCCGAGGCCGTTGTTGCAAAGATGAAGGAAGATGCGGAAGTAGAATGTAAAAGGCTTAAAAAAGAAGCCATTTTGGAAGCAAAGGAACAGGATTTAAAACTGAGAAAAGAATTTGAAGCGGAATCAAAAGAAAAACGCTTTGAATTACAAAAGATGGAACAGCGTCTCGTTCAAAAGGATGAAATCTTAAATAAAAAAGATGCAAATCTTTTAAAGAAGAACGAAGAGGTTGAGGAACAAAAGCGTCATCTCGAAACTAAGATGGGCGAAATTAAAGTTTTGCAAGAAAAGGTTGAAAAACAACACGAGCTTATGATTGCAGAGCTTGAAAAAATTGCACAGCTTAGCAAAGACGAGGCAAAGGCGCAAATTATCGAAAGCGTACAAGACGAGGCTCGCCGTGATTGCGCAGTTACCGTTCGTCGCATTGAAGAAGAGGCTAAGGAAGAAGCAGATAAAAAGGCAAAAGATATTATCAGCCTTGCAATCCAACGCTGCTGTACCGATCACGCTTCTGAAATAAGCGTTTCGGTAGTACCCCTTCCCAACGACGATATGAAGGCAAGAATTATCGGCCGTGAGGGCAGAAATATCCGCGCTCTTGAAAACGCTACGGGAATAGAGCTCGTAATCGACGATACTCCCGAGGTGGTTATTTTATCCGGCTTTGATCCCGTTCGCCGCGAAGTTGCAAGATTATCGCTCGAAAAGCTCATTGCCGATGGTAGAATTCACCCCGCCAGAATTGAAGAAACGGTTGAAAAAACCACTAAAGAGCTCGAACAGAAAATTAAAGAAGCGGGCGAAGGCGCAATGTTTGATTGCGGTTTGTTCGGTATTCACCCCGAGCTTATTAAGCTTTTGGGTAGATTGCGTTATAGAACGAGTTACGGTCAAAACGTTTTACAGCACTCAATCGAGGTTGCATACCTTGCAGGCCTTATGGCACAAGAACTTGGCGTAGACGTGAGCCTAGCTAAACGCGGCGGTTTACTTCACGATATAGGTAAGGCAGTTGACCACGAGGTTGAAGGAACGCACATTCAAATCGGTACTGATCTTGCTAAAAAATATAAAGAAAACCGCAACGTTGTTAATTGTATTCAGGCACACCACGGCGACGTTGAGCCCAAAACTATCGAGGCTGTTTTAGTTTCTGCAGCAGACGCTATTTCAGGCGCACGCCCCGGTGCTCGCCGCGAAACGAGTACTAACTACGTTAAACGCCTTGAAGCGCTTGAAAATATTGCTACCGGCTTTAGCGGTGTAGAAAAGAGCTATGCTATTCAAGCAGGCCGTGAAATCCGCGTAATCGTTAAGCCCGAGCAAATTGACGACGTTAAGGCAATGTATCTCGCTAAAGATATCGCTAAAAAGATTGAAAGCGAGCTTGAATATCCCGGTCAAATTAAGGTTAACGTAATTAGGGAATCAAGAGCAATTGAATACGCAAAATAAAAAACAAAACCAGCTTGGGGTGTTCCGTTTATTCGGTAACACCCCGTTTTAATAAGGTGCAAAGGCTAAAATTATTTTTTTGTATGCGGTATAAAAGTGCAAAAGCATGGCTATAACGCAATAAACGGCACTTTTACTTAATAATAAGCAGAACTATGAGAGTTGATTTAGAGCAAAAAATAAGGTTACTGCCAAAAAATCCGGGCGTATACGTTATGCTTGGGCAAAGCGGCGAAATAATATACGTTGGTAAGGCAAAAAACCTTAAAAATAGGGTAACTCAATACTTTTACGATAACGTAAAAACCGATAAGGTAATGGCAATGGTTTCGTGCATTACCGACTTTTACTATATCATAACAAATTCTGAAGCCGACGCTCTTTCTCTAGAAAATAACCTTATTAAAAAAAATAAGCCCAAATACAACATACTTTTAAAAGACGACAAAACCTATCCGTATATAAAAATTGATTTAAAAAAGCCGTTTCCGCGCTTTGAAATAGTGAGAAGAATAGCAAAAGACGGAGCAAGATATTTTGGTCCGTTTATGGGCGGAATTAACGCAAAAGAAATTATCGAAATTATAAACAGCGCCTTTTTGCTTCGAAGTTGCACTCAAAATTTGAGCGAAACGGGTAAAAAACGCGAATGCTTGCAGTATCACATAAAAAGGTGTTTAGGCCCTTGCAACAATCATTGCACCCGCGAGCAGTATTTAGAAAAGGTAAACGGAGCGCTTGACTTTTTATCGGGTAACGATGATGAAGCCGAAAAGATTTTAAGCGAAAAGATGTTTTTATATTCTGAAAACGAAGAGTTTGAACTGGCTCTTTCTTATCGCGATAAATTGAACAGCTTAAAAAAGATTCGCGAAAAGAAGATAACCTCGCTCAACCGCTTTATCTCGTGTGACGTAATAGCCATAGCGAGCGATAATATTCATTCGGCAATAAACGTTTTAATAACGCGCGGAGGGCGAATGCAGGGCGGTAAGCATTTTGCCTTTGAAGACGGATCTGTTTCGCCCGAAGAATGCTTAGAAAATTTTATAACCCGCTTTTACGATAAAAACAATCAACTTCCCGATGAGATAATAGTTAATCTTTCACTCGAGGGCGAAAAACTGATTGAGGAATATTTTAAAAACACGTTTGGCAAAAAGGTAACCATTTCTACCGCGAAGCAAGGGGTAAGAAAACAGCTTTGCGATATGGCAGAGCTAAACGCCCGCGATTATTTAGAAAAATCGGTAGATAAAATACGCCATAAGGAAGATATGACAGTTTTAGCGTGTGAACGACTTAAAAAAATACTCGGCTTAGCCGCATACCCCAAAAGGATGGAATGTTACGATATTTCAAACATCTCAGGGGTTGATAAGGTTGGTTCGATGGTAGTATTTATCGACGGAGAAAAGGCAGCCGACGAGTATAGGCGGTTTAAAATAAAAACGGTTGAGGGAGCAGATGATTTTGCCTCTCTTAAAGAGGTTTTAACCCGTCGTATTGCGCGAATGAATGAAGAGCCCGAAAGGTTTGCAAAGCCGGAGCTTATAATAATCGACGGCGGCAAAGGGCAGCTTTCGGCTGTAAAAGAGGTATTCGACGAACTTGGCGTTAGCGATATAGAGCTTATTTCGCTTGCTAAAAAGCAAGAAGAAATATTTACGTTAACGGCCAGCGAACCAATAATTTTACAGCGAAACGATTATTGTTTGCGTATGCTTCAAAGAATTAGAGACGAGGCTCTCCGTTTTGCAATCACCTATCATAGAA
>JAFTIY010000109.1 GCA_017456665.1 Clostridia bacterium
ATCGCAGATTTTGCTTTACAAGCCCTATCTAACGTCGGTACCGGAGTTTTTGCAAATATTGGCGAATTTTTAGCGAATATTATCACTCATTATATCGCGCTTACTCTAGCTTTTATCGTTGTATTTATCGTTGCAAAGATTTTACTCTTTATCGTTAGTAAAATTCTTTAAAAAATCGTTAAATTACTCCTTATTAGACTGGTTGACAAAACACTCGGCCTTGTTTGGGGCTTAATTAAGGCAGTAATCTTCCTATTCGTTGTAATATTCATAATCGAAATAATGCCCGGCGAAGCGTTTGCCGCTGCAAAAACGGCGCTAAACGACTCTTTGTTTGCGTCATTCCTTCAAAACTACAACGTTTTCACTATTGCAATGAATTGGATCGCAACAAAATTAAACCTATCAATTTAACACCTAAAAAGCCGATTTTTAAGTCGGCTTTTTTTATGCGATTTTTCACGAGTTAAACAATTGTTTCACGCCGAAAAAACACAAATTTTTGCAGTTAAAGCGTAATTTTGTTTATTTTTTAGCTGTTTTAATGTATTTTTTTGCTTATTTTAGGTATTTTTTTAAAAAATGAAGGATTGTTTCACGAAAGACGCAAAAAATTAATCGGACAAAAAAATCGGAGAAAGATTTTCGATGGTTTTTTGGGCGATTTTTTTCTTAAAATCCCGCATAAAATCTACGATTTTGGGGTTATGAAAATTTTTTATTTTTAATAAGACAAGCTATTTTTGTTTCACGTGAAGCATTTTTTGACCATTTTTAATAAGTTTCACGTGAAACACAAAAACGCAAGTAATTTTAACCCTTTTATCGACTTTTTTGTGCTTGTTTTTTAGTAATTTTTTCAGTTTTTTGTTTGTTTTTTGCCGATTAAAAATTAATAGCGTAGGAGGCATTTAAAAAGTTGATTTTTATGCGTTTTTAGTCTTTTTTAGCAATTTTTAGCCTATCTACCATTTTTTAAACAAACTTAATTAAAATTTAAAAGCTTGTTTAAGTCACTTTTGCGTATCGTAAATTAAAAACAAAAATAAATGTGCGCTAAACCACCGATTTTTAATAAATTAATAAAAATAATTAATGCGCTAACAATATATAATGTTTTATTAAGTTGCAGATTAATTTGGGCGCAAATAGACGCAATCTTTAATAAATATTAAAATTTTTCTTTTTATTTTATACTTAACAAGTATTAGTGGTGGTAGGATTGATGCTTTGCTACTATTAAGTTAAAATGCTACTAGCTTTATATTTATTTAAAAGTGTTTAGCAAGGGATAGTTACCGCCTCGTATTCTTAACTGCGAAGTTATAATAACTTAAGCTTTTAATCGTTCAAATTTAGATTACTTGAACGGTTTTTCTTTAACCTTTTAACTTTTTTTAAAATTCCACTTTCATTCAAAAAAATACTGAAAAATGGTAAAATTCGGGGCAAATTTCAATGAATAATTGCTCGTATTATTAATAAAATTTTGATTTAATTTCATTTTTAGTGTGCGCCCGCCTATTTTTAAGAAAAAACTGCAAATTTTTAGCTATTTTTTGCCATTACGCAATAATTTTACCAAGAAATATTAAGACTTCTTATAAAGAGTAATTTTAATGCTATAAAAAGGCAAATTATAATAATTACAAAATATCATTTAATTTTTACCCATTGGCAGTACGTTGCGTAATAACCAAAGTGATACTATCTGACGTAAGCTATTTAGATTAAAACTAAAACCAAAAAAAAGATTAGTAGCGTAAATTTAATACCGCACGTTTACTTTACCCGCTATATAAAAATCTTTTTACAAAAAGGAATTATACCAGAAAAGCAAAGAGGTTTTAATACATTAAAGAGCTGAACTTGGTATAATTTGCTAATAGAAAAGCTTTTAATCATTTATTAGGGATAAAACAAGCTCTAAAAGTAAAAATCATCTTAAGATTATAGCTAATTTTTAAAGCGTTTATATAATAATGAGCATAAAAGCTTAAAGAGTAAGAATTCAAAAAAGTATTGAGAACGGTACGTAACTAAAAAGCATTAGAAAAAGTGATAATTTTTATTTTTAAGCGCGACTTAATGCAAAAGAAAACAATCAAAGAAAAAAATACTTCATTTTGCTTGCACTTTTGCAAATTAAATATAAGCAATTTCTATGGGTAGTTGGTCGTTGTAAAAGTAATGGTTTGATTTACCCTTAACGCAAGAAATATTTTTTAATTAAAGCAAGGCTAAAATTTATTATTTTACATATAATAGTAAGCGGTGCAATAAAATATAAAAAAGGTAAATATCTTATAATTTACCAAAATTTTACCGCTTTTAACTTGTAATTCTAGTTGAAATATGATAAAATAATAGCAAAGTAAAATAGCTAACCCTTTAAAAGCAAAACGGCTTAAAAAAATAAGGGTAGCGCAAGCATGATAATAAGGGCGCAAAGCCCAAATTTTGGAGGATTTATGAAGAAATCAAACAAATACCTAATTTACGCAATAGTATTTTTGGTATTAGCAGGAATAGTAGTCTTTTCGCTAATGTCTAGCATGGCTACTAAAGAGGTAAACACAACGGACTTCTTTAAGAAAGCCGGCGTACTTACCGTTCAAAGCGAAACACAGCTTGACCCTGATAGTAATCAGGACGGACACTTAGAGTACAAGGTTAACGAAGTAGTTTACGAGGTTTTATTTGACGGAAGAAAAGATAACTTTATTATAGTAGCAGGCGGCGAGCTTACTTCAATAGAGGTTAACACCTACAACCTAGTTGGTTACGTAAAGAAGGGCGGTGACGTTTACGCTTACAAGACCAGCTACCCCAGAGACGATCAGTATTCAAAAATACTTTGGGCTCTTCAAGATGCAGGCCTATCAGTTAATTACACAGATCCTAATGCAGGCTCTTTATTCTCTTCACTAATAGTTCCCCTTTTAACCATCGGCGTTGGAATATTAATTTTATTCGTATTTATGCGCCAAGCGCAGGGAAGTAACAAGAACGCAATCGACTTCGGCAAAACAAAAGCAAGAGTAAACCACAACGTGCCCGTTCGTTTTTCAGACGTAGCGGGGGCAGAAGAGGAAAAGCAAGAGCTACAAGAAGTAGTGGAATTTTTAAAGAACCCCAAAAAATTCTCTACCTTAGGCGCAAAGATTCCCAAGGGCGTTTTATTAGTAGGCCCTCCGGGAACGGGTAAAACTCTATTCGCAAAAGCAGTAGCGGGCGAAGCAAACGTACCCTTCTTCTCTATCAGCGGTTCAGACTTCGTTGAAATGTTCGTTGGTGTTGGTGCTTCACGTGTGCGCGATTTATTCCAAATGGCAAAAAAGGCAATGCCCTGTATCGTATTCATAGATGAAATTGACGCAGTAGGCCGTCAAAGAGGAGCAGGCCTTGGTGGTGGTAACGACGAAAGAGAGCAAACTCTTAACCAGTTACTAGTTCAAATGGACGGTTTTGAATCAAACGAAGGCATAATCATTATGGCTGCAACCAACAGAGCAGACATATTAGACCCCGCGTTAATGCGTCCCGGCAGATTTGACCGCCAAATTCACATCAATCTTCCGGACGTTCGCGGTCGTGAAGCAATTTTAAAGGTTCATTCAAGAAACAAACCCTTAGCTTCTAACGTATCGTTCAAGATTTTAGCTAAGATGACCACCGGTTTTTCAGGCGCGGATCTTGCAAACCTACTAAACGAAGCTGAAATTTTAGCTGCAAGAGCTAACAGAAAGGCTATCACTAACGAAGATCTATACGAAGCAATAGAAAAAATCGCTATGGGCCCCAAGAAGAGCAGTAGATTGGTTACCGAAAGCGACAAGCGTATCACGGCGTATCACGAAGCAGGCCACGCAATCTGCGCGAAGCTACTTCCCCATTGTGACGAAGTTCACGAGGTTACCATTATTCCTCGCGGAAACGCTGCAGGCTATACTCTTACCAGACCTACTAACGACGATCAGCACACCAGCAAGAACGAGCTATTAGATAGAATCACTATGACTCTTGGCGGTAGAGCTGCGGAAGAAATCATTATTAAGGACTTCACCGCAGGAGCAAGCCAAGATATTAAGCAGGTTTCTAAGATTGCGCGCGTAATGGTTACCGAATTTGGTATGAGCGATAAGATTGGCCCCGTTAACTACGGTAGCGACGATCAAATTTTCGTTGGTCGCGACTATCAAACCAGAACCGTTTACAGCGAAGCTCTTGCTAAGCTAATAGACGAAGAGGTTCAAACGATAATCAAGGCGGGAAGAGAAAAGGCTCTTGAGCTACTTTCCGCAAACAAAGATAAGCTTGACCTTATGGCAAGACTTCTTATCGAAAAAGAAACTATTTACTCTGAAGAAGTTAACATGATTATGAAGGGTGAAAGCTTTGAAGCAATCGTGGACTATATGGAAAAAACCGCCGAAGAACAAAGATTAGATCCCTTCCATATCGGCAAAAACGAAGGGAACGCTAACTAATTTTTAGAGGTGTATCATGGCAAAAATAATATCCTTTTCAAACCAAAAG
>JAFTIY010000110.1 GCA_017456665.1 Clostridia bacterium
AGCTCTTTAAATAGCTTTTTTGTTCGCCTTCCTCATTTTGCGTAAGCGTTTGAGGCGAGCTGAAAACTTGTTTTTCATTTTCGTTTTTATTTTGCGGAGTTTTTTCAACGAGTTTAGAAATAATATCCCAAATGCCTAAATTTTCCATAATTAAACCGATAAACCTTTTTTTTATAGTGTAATCCTAATATTATTATATAATATTTAAAATAATATAGAATTTTTTCATTAAAAATAATTGATTATTTTTTTGATTTGGTATATAATGTATGAGTATATAATTGCGTTACTATGCGCAACGAGGATTTTCCAAGCATTAAAGGAGCGATAGAAAATGAAAAAAATTGTAACTTTACTTATCGTAGCAGTTCTCTGCTTAACTTGTTTATTTGCAGGCTGTAACGATTCAACCGGCTATTCCAACGGTTTAACAACCGACGGCGAAGTTTCTTCAAACGGTGGTTTTGCCGTTGTTAAGGGCGATTACGTTTACTTTGTAAACGGCGTTGCAACTCATACCGACGACAATACCTACGGTAAAGTTGAAACGGGCGCTTTAGTAAGAGTTAAAACTGAAGATCTTGGCAAAGCAGATAGTCAAGCTCAAATGGTTATTCCCTCTCTTTTTGTAGCGGGCGATAAAACTTCAGGTTTCTACATTTACGGCAACGAAGTTTATTATGCAACCCCTGCAACCACCAAAAACAAAGAGGGCGAAATTGAAAACACCAAGCTTGCTTTTACCAAAACCTCTTTAGACGGTAAAACTTCTACCGTTATTGCAACAGTAGAAAGCAATACAACCGTTTATCGTTACGTTGAATCAAACGGCGTTGTTTACCTCGTTATGGAAACTGTTAACGATGAAGATGAAGCAGTTATTAAAATTTACAACGCAACCGAAAATAAAGAAGTAATTACAACCGATCATTTTGAACAGGTTATTTATACCGACGGCGGAAACGGCTGCGAAATTTATTACACCAAACACGCTTATAACGAAAACCTCGAAGAAGATGAAGATTATAACGAAGTTTACCGTGTTACCGTTGAAGGTAAAAACGAGTTAATTTTATCAGGCGTTGGCAAAATGGCAGACGGCGATAACGGCTACGGTGTTTCGGGCGTTGAATTTACCTTAATTAAGGATACCGCAACTCACCTTTACCTCAAGGCAGTTTACGTTGATACTTCGGTTATAACCATTACCCGTTACTATGCAGTAGAAAAAGCTAATTTAAAAGCTAACGAAATCGCAGCAAATAAGGCAGCTTTAGTTTTAATTAACGAAGGTACTAACAGCGCTGAAGCGGTTTTTGCAGCAACCTCTTTATACGTTGCTCCCAACTGCATCGTTTATCTCGATAAAACTTACGGCCTTATTAAATACGATTACACTAATACCGACCAAGCTAACTCTGAAAACCGTATTCGTTTATTCTACGATGAAGACCTTATCGGATATACTGCACAATTCTGGAACAACGGTTATCTCTACGTTATCGACGGTTCAAACTATTATTACAGAGTTAACGTTGCTAACTTAGTAAACCTCGAAACGGGCGCTTTAATCGAAAACGCTACAACCGAAGTTCAAAGAGTTAACTATCTTGCTAACTCTACCTCTTGGTATTTACCCGAAGTAGTTGGCGATTATTTCTTATCAGTTTACACTGCTTCTCCATATCAATCACTCGTTTACGCAAGCGATATGGTAGCTAACGCAGCTTTAACCGATGAAGAAGTTGCAAATCTTCAAGATGCAACCATTGAAGAAAGCGTTCTTGCTAACCTCGATACCGCAATCAGCCTTATTCCCACCGCAACTCAAGAAACTATTGACAAATATTTAGAAGATACTTTTGGCGAAGAAAAAGCTGAATAATCAAGCTATCGTTTAGTAATTGAATAAAACAAAGCCATTGCAGTTTAATTTGCAGTGGCTTTTTTTTTGCATTTAAGCCCATTTTCGCGAAAAAAACAGCAAAAAGCTTTATTGCAAAGATGTGGATAAAGTGGTAAGTTATCCACAAAAACGGCGCAATAAAGGTTTTTTTGTGCATAAAGCTGTGGATAACTTATGGAATAGGGCTTTATTTGAGCGGTAGGCTAAATTTTTATATCGGTAATAACTGCGTTATTTTTTCGCGATTATATAAATATATATAATGATATATAAAGGAGTATATAAACGTGGTAAAAAATAGGGTAGTAAAAAGTGCTTGCGCGTTATGTGTTTGCGTTATTTTTTTTAGCCTTTTGGGGTGTGAGGCAAATCAAACTTTAGCGCCTGCTGCGTATAAAACTATAGTTATAGATGCGGGGCACGGCGGAATAGACGGTGGAGTTACCGGCGTAAACAGCGGGGCGTTAGAAAGCGATATCAATTTAGAAATTGCAAAAAAACTAAAAACAGCTTTAGAAAATGCAGGCTTTAGGGTTGAACTAACCAGAAGTACTAGCGGAGGTCTTTATGGTGCATTGAGCGCGGGCTTTAAGCTGCGTGATATGAATAAGCGTGCGCAAATTATCAACTCTTGCGATGCCGATTTGGTTATTTCGGTGCATCAAAACAAGTTTTCGCAAGAGCATCGGCGGGGAGGGCAGGTTTTTTATCAAAAGGGAAGTGCATCTTCAGCAGCTCTTGCCGCCAACGTGCAAAAGCAGTTAAACGAGCTAATGCCTTACAGCACGCAAAAGAGTATAATTGCAGGCGACTTTTTTATTTTAAGGCAATCGCCATGCCCGGCGGTTATAGTAGAATGTGGGTTTTTATCTAACGGCGAAGATGAAAAACTGTTATTAACCTCCGAGCATCAAATACAGCTTGCCACCGCTATTTTAAGCGCAGTTACCGCTTATTTTTATTCGGTATAAATTTAATTTTGTTTTTAATTGCCTCGCTTTGTTGTAAAAGGTAGCCGTATGGATAAAAGAAAAAATAAGAGATGATATATATAAAGCGTATTTTATCAACCACTTTGTGCGACAGAGCTCAAAATAATTGTAAAAAGCAGTAAATTGTGCTATAATGTAGGTAATAATGCATTATTGCGCGGTTTTGTATGCTTTTTTATATAAAAGGCAAATTAGGTGCGCTAAAATTGGAGTAAAGTTGTTCGATATCAATCAAAAAATTACAACCGAAAAGGCAAAACTTATGAACCCCGTAGTTCTTGCTTATATAGGCGACGGAGTACATACTCTTTACATCCGCCAAAAACTCGCCCTTTCTTGTGATAAAAAAAGCAATGAATTGAACAAAATAGAGGCTACAATGGCGTGTGCAACGGCGCAGTCAAACGCAATGGCATTGATTTTACCCCACCTAACCGAAGAGGAAGATGGTATTTTTCGTCGTGCCCGCAATAGCAAAAAGGGAAGTAAGGCAAAAAATTCAACAGCAGGCAACTACGCAAGATCTACGGGTTTTGAAGCTGTTGTTGGGTATCTATATATTACGGGGCAAACGCAAAGGCTTAACGACCTTATGCAAATTGTTTACGAAAGTGAGGAAAATTCATGATTATTGAGGGCAAAAACGCCGTAAGAGAACTTATTAAAACGCAAAAAACTATCGATAAAGTGCTCGTTCAAAACGGATTGCGCGATGGGCAATCTAAAGAGCTTGTAAGCGAAATTAAGCAGGCAGGCTATAAAATTTCGTTTGCCGATAAAAGCGTGCTCGATAAACAAAGCAGAGGCGGTCGCCATCAAGGATTTATTGCCTTCGTTTCAGATTACGAGTATGCCGATTTTGACCAAATGATAGAAAATGCAAGGGGGCGCGATTGCTTCTTTTTAGTGCTCGATGGAATTGAAGATCCGCATAATTTGGGCAGTATAATTAGGGTGGCGGAATGCGCCGGGATAGACGGTATAGTTATCGGCAAACATCGCAGTGCAAGCGTAACCGATACGGTTATGCGCATATCTGAAGGTGGTGCAAACCACGTGGCAATCGCACGCGAAACTAACGTTAACGACGTTATAGAGGCACTTAAGGCTGAAAATATTTGGGTTTACGGTTTAGAACTTGGCGGGAATGATTTATATAAAACCGATCTTAAGGGTAGAATTGCTATCGTTATCGGTGGTGAAGATACCGGTATTAACCGCTTAACGAAAGAAAAGTGCGATGGCATCGTTACGGTAAAAATGCACGGAAAAATTAACTCGTTAAACGCATCGGTTGCGTGTGGAGTTGCCGTGTTTGAAGCTTTACGCCAACGCGGAGAATAAAATGAACGACCTATCGGATGAAAAGTTAATCGAGCTTTATTTAAGTGGCAACGACGAGGCTTTTAACGTAATATATTCGCGCTATAAATATATGATAAGAGGCTGTGCTCGTTCGTTTTTTCTAACCGGCGGCGATAACGACGATTTGTTGCAAGAGGGTATGCTAGGGCTACTTAAGGCAGTTCGCACCTTTAACGGAAAAAGCAGTTTTTCAAGCTATGCCTATACCTGTGTTCACAGCGCATTATTGAATGCGGTAAAGGCAGATAATACTACCAAGCATAAGCCGCTTAACGCCGCAATTTCTATAGAGGACAACCCAGAAGATAGGCTGGTTATAGCCAATCCCGAAGAGCTTATTATCGGTAAAGAAAGCGAGCTAGAGCTAAAACAAAAAATAGCGGCCGCGCTTTCAACCTTTGAAATAACCGTTTTAAAGTTATATTTAAGTGGGCTTTCTTACGTAGAAATCGGTCAAAAGCTCAATAAAAAAGCAAAATCTATCGACAATGCGCTTCAGCGCATCAAAAGAAAAATCGTTAAAGTTATTTAAACTAAATGGCGTAAGGGCTTAAAGAAATACATCAATAAAACCCTACGTTTAGATTAAAAAGGAGTAAAAAATGTCCTATTTGGCTCTTTATAGAGAGTTCAGACCGCAAACCTTTGATCAAATCATAGGTCAAGAGCACGTAGTGCGCACTTTGGTTAATCAAATAACAACAGATAGAATAGGTCACGCATATTTGTTCTGCGGCGCTCGCGGAACGGGTAAAACAACCGCGGCTAAAGTTTTTGCGCGCGCAATTAACTGTTTGTCGCCCGTTAACGGAAGCCCATGCGGTGAGTGCGAAGTGTGCAAAAAGTTAGAAAACCCAACCAATCTCGATATTTTAGAGATGGACGCGGCTTCAAATAATAAGGTAGAAAACGTGCGCGATATTCGCGAAAAGGTGCAATATCCACCCGTTGCAGGCAAATATAAGGTTTATATTATCGACGAAGTGCACATGCTTACAACCGAAGCGTTCAACGCACTACTCAAAACGCTTGAAGAGCCTCCTGCGCACGCCGTATTTATTTTGGCAACCACCGAGGTTCACAAAATTCCAGCAACCATTCTGTCACGTTGCTTGCGCTTTGACTTTAAGCTTATAGCAACCGATCAAATTGCAAAGCACGTTGCCGCAATTTACGATGAGGTTGGCAAAAAATACCGTAAGGAAGCTATAAATTTAATTGCAAAAGCGGGCGAAGGAAGCGTGCGCGATGCCCTTTCTATTGCAGATATCTGCGTTTCGTATACGCAAGGCGAACTTACTTACGACGACGTGTTAGAGGTTTTAGGCTCTAGCGATCGCGGTAAAATCGAACAGTTAATCAGTTATATGTTTGCCGGTCAAACGGGCGAAATGCTCTCTGTAATCGACGAACTTTGTATGCGTGGCAAGAGTATTAATATTTTAAATCGCGACGTGTGCTCGGCGTTAAGAGATTTATTGGTAGTTAAAACGTGTAAAAACGCTAGCGAAATTTTGGCTTTGCCCGAAGATAAGTTAAGCGAATTTACCTCGCTTGCAAGTAGCATAGAAGTTCCTCAAATACTTCGCTCCATCGAGATTTTTTCTACCGCCGAGGCAGATTTAAAGTATAGCACTCATCCAAAAATCGTGTTTGAAACTGCGGCGGTAAAAGCAAGCTTACCCCAAGCAGACTATAATATCGACGCACTTATGGGTAGAGTTTTAAAGCTTGAGAGCATGCTCGCTAGCGGAAATATACCAACTAAAGGTAGTTTATCACAAGAGGTTACACAAAAGCAGGTTAAACCATTAGAGCAAGAAAAAGCAAAAGAAGAAAAAGCCGAAAAGCCTTTAGTCGATGAACAAAAACCCGCCTATAGCGCGATTAACGGCACTATTGAGCAAGAAGAAGTAAAACAAGCCCCGGAAAAAAAGGCCGAAGTTAAGCAAAACGTAGATATCGACGAAGATTTGCAAAGCTTAATGGAAATGGGAGACCAAATGGGCTTTGAAGATGACTTTTCGCAAGGCTCATTCATTATGAATCAACCCCCAAAACCCGTCTATAGTGCGATTAACGGCACTATTGAGAGTAAAGAGCCGGTTAAAAAGGCGCAAAATAAAGAGCAAAAGCCCGCAAATCAGTCGAGCGCTGCGCCTTTGGGCGACGCAACGAGGGTATGGGGTGCAGTTTTAAGAAAACTGCGCACCGATAAAGAAATAATGCTTTGGGTTGCGTGCCAAGACGTAACCGCGCAGGCTGATGGAGAAGTTATAGTTGTAATTGCCCCGGGCGAAAACGAATATGCTTTGCTTTCTAAGCCCGAAAACGTTAAAAAACTTTGCGATTGCGTTATTGCGAACGGTTTTGCTGGTGGCGTTAAGGTTATTAAAGATACCTCTGAGCTTGAAAAAAACAATCAAACGAGTGAAAACACTCAGGAGATTAAACAGTTTTTTGAGGGCGAAAATTTAACGGTTAAATAGATTTTCGTGCAGTGGCATACTAAAATTAAAGTGGCATACTAAAATTAAAAAGTGTGGCTATAGCGCGATTTATCAAATAAACAAAAAATATTAAGGAGTAATTATTATGGCAGGATATAAAGGTGGATTCGGTGGATTTGGTGGCAATGCTCAAATGCAACAGCTTATGAGACAAGCACAAAAAATGCAAGAGGAAATTGCTAAAGCGCAAGAAGAGTTAGAAGAAGCCGAAATCGAAGGAGAAAGCGGTGGCGGATTGGTTAAGGTAGTTGTAAACGGCAAAAAGGTTGTTTCTTCTATCACTATAAGCCCCAATGCTGTTGATCCCGACGATATGGAAATGCTCGAAGACTTAATCGTTGCGGCGTTGAACGCAGCTTACGAGCTTGCAGATCAAATGTATAACGAAAAAATGGGTAAATACGGCAACGCCGGGGGGATGTTTTAATAAATGAAAGTGTTTATAGAGCCTATCGGTAGGCTCATAAATGAATTTACCAAGCTTCCCGGAGTAGGCTCAAAAACAGCGCAACGGTTTGCTTACAAAATTATAAATATGAGTGAGGAAGAGGCTACTGCCTTTGCCGAAAGTATAATTAATGCAAAAAAACAGGTTAAATACTGTAAGGTATGCGGCAATTTTAGCGAGGGTGAAACTTGTGATATTTGCAAAGAGCGCACGGGCGATACCATTTGCGTAGTAAAAGAACCTAAAGACGTTATCGCGTTAGAAAAGGCGCACGAATATTCGGGCGTTTATCACGTTTTGCACGGCACTTTAAACCCACTTGAGGGAATCGGCCCTAACGAAATTCGCATTAAAGAGCTACTTGCTCGCATTTCACAAGGCGGTGTAAACGAGGTTATCATGGCTACTAATCCCGACGTTGAGGGCGAAGCTACCGCAATGTATATAGCTTCACTTTTAAAACCGCTAGGCATAAAGGTAACCCGCCTTGCTCACGGAATTGCCGTAGGCACCGATATAGAGTATGCCGACGTTAGCTCGTTGTCAAGGGCTATTGCTGATCGCCGCGACATGTAAAAAAATAAGGCTTATATACTTCGCATTTGCCACAAAAACTCCGCTTTTGCTCAGTTATTTACGATGTAGTAAACGTCCTTCGCAAACTGCTCGTTGTTTGTGGCAACTGCTCGCATCTAAGCCTTATTTAAATAATCACGGCTTGAGTTATTAGCCACAAAAACTGCGCTTTTGTTCAGTTATTTACGATGTAGTAAACGTCCTTCGCAAACTGCTCGTTGTTTGTGGCAACTGCTCGCATCTAAGCCTTATTTAAAATAATAAC
>JAFTIY010000111.1 GCA_017456665.1 Clostridia bacterium
CCGGTAAAATACCGAACTCAATTCCAATATATTTAATTTAATTTTTTGTCTAAACTTTTGGGTTCACATCAAATCTTCGCTTTTTTTTATGGCAATAGCTAAAAAGGATTGCTTTATGCAAAAATAAACTTACATTTAACAAACCGATAGATAACAAAACATACAGTTAATCGCGCTATAGCCCTACTTTTTGGTTGTTAGCAATAAAAAAAGGGCACAACTTGCCCTTGTTCTTTAGTACCCTAAAAATTCTATTCCTTTAAGTAAAACGTCTGATATAAGTTCATTTTTCAGTGAGTAAAAAACTATTTTGCCGCTTCTTCTGGTGGCTACTGCACCGAGATTTTTTAGTAGGCGCAACTGATGGCTTACCGTAGTTTGATTAATATTCAAAACTAAAGATAAATCGGTTACGCACATTTCGCTAATAGATAGAGCAGAAAGCATTTTTAACCTTGTGCAATCGGCAAAAACAGTAAAAAAGCCTACAAGTTGCTCCATAATTTCATCGGTGGGTACGTAGTTACTCACAAGCGATTGCGTACGCTTATCGAGTAGCAATAGATTTTGTTGCGTCATAACGTTACCGCCTTTATTAATTTGTGCTTTAAAAGTTACAATCGGCGCTTGCTCGGTAACTTTTATATAATAATTTTATACTATTTATGAATAAGTGTCAAGATATGCAAACAACCTATTTTGGCATATAATTTGTTATTTTGTAATATAATGTAAAAGTCGGAGTTTTATTTATGAATACGAATATAGTATTTTTAGGATTACTGCTTTTACTTGCCTCTAACGGAACTATTTCAGCAACTCAGGCCTTTTTATTATTGGCATTACTTGCAAGTACGTCAACTCTAGCACAGGCATGCCAATGCACCGAGCAAACTTGCTGTAATAATTAAAATTAGCAATAGCAATAAAAAAAGCAAACCTTTTACATTTTGGTTTGCTTTGTTTTTTATATTAAAATATGCGTTAATCAACTTATAGCCCTACTTTTATTTTAAGTTGGGCTTAATTTGCGTTTCAAAAAATTGCATAAAGCTTTTTTCGAGCTGTTCGGTATTTTCGTTGTTACCGCTGTATATATAATCATATGCGTAGGTTTCCACGTCGTCATCTGCGTGATTGCCAAATACCTTACGTTCAAAAAATTTGTCGTTGCGCTTAATCAAAAGAGTTATTACGTTTACGGGTGAATTTTTTACTATTTTTTCAATCTCTTCGCTTTCGCGGCAATGAACGAACATTATTTGATTATCGTCTAATAAAAACTTTTGTGCCTCTTTTAAAACGAAGTTTAACGGCAAATCATTATAGGCTATAAATACCTGTTTTAGATCGGCAAGCATTTTACGCGACTTATCATCTTTTTGCCCTTGCCAACCGGCAAAGGTAGCTATTTCTTTAATAGGATCTACGGTTGAGATATTTTTTACCTTGTAATATTTTGCCATAATTTTACAAACGGTATCTTTACCAGATCTGCCCTGCCCGTTGATTACTATCAAAGTTTTTTCCATAACGTTACCCACTTTATTTCTTTTGCGCTACGCACTATTCTATTGTAATATTTAATTAAAAAAAAGTCAATTTAAAAGCGAGAAAAAAAGCATTTTACTCAAAAATTTTAAATTGACTTAATTGTGTTATATTATATTATTTTTTATCTACCTTTTTAAAGGTAATTTGCGCTAAAATTACAGCAATAAACACGAGTGCACAGCCAAAATATTCCTGCAAAATCATTTTCTCTTTTAAAATTACCGCGCCTGCCAAAAGAGCAAAAACTGATTCAAAACTTAAAAGAAGCGGAGCTATATGCGATGGTACGAATTTTTGACCGATAATTTGCAACGTATAGCCTACCCCGGCAGACATTATGCCCGCATATACTACCGGAAGCCATCCGCGGAGTATATCGTTGAGGTTTGGTTTTTCGAATATAAAGGCTAATATTAAGCTAATTACGGCACAAAATGCAAATTGTATCATCGAAAGCCTAATTCCATCAACCAAAGGGGCGTATTTATCGATAATAAGAATGTGAATTGCGAACGCAAACGCACAAATTATCATTAATACGTCACCTTTTTGAAAGGCAACTTGCTCGTGTATGCAAAGCAAAAACATTCCAACCGTTGCAAGTACGACGCCTACCCAGCCGTTCCAAGCAACCTTTTTGCCCAAAAATAGCCCAAAAAGAGGAACGATTACTATATAAAGAGTGGTTAAAAAGCCTGCTTTACCTACAGTAGTATCGATTATTCCTATTTGTTGGAAACTCGTTGCCGTGGTTAACGCAATACCGCAAAAAATACCGCCTAAAAGTAGATTTTTGTTGGTATCTTTGTTCGTACTACCTAACAGCGTAAATTTTTTACCCTTAATTTTATCTGAAACGAAGCTTGCACCAAATAAAAAAAGTGTTGCAAGAAGCGTTCTCGTGCCGTTCATTGTAAACGGACCTATATAGTTCATCGCCTCGCTTTGAGCGACGAAGGCAATACCCCATATTAACGCCGCCAAAAGCAATAAAAATACGCCTAGCATTTGATTTTTAACTTTTGTGTTTAACATTTCGAATTCCAGCTTTATAGCCATATTTTGTATTTTGGTTTATTATAAGTGAAAGTATACCACAATCGTTAGTTTTTTTCAACTGTTTAACAGCTCAAATTATTAAGGTTTATCGCTATTTTTTAATAAAATTTATGATATAAGTAAATCAATCGGTAACCGTTTATTTGCAATTTACATATTATATAATACAGGCATACATAACGTGAGGAAAATTAAATTATGTGTTGTAATTTTATAAGATGCCTGTGCCAAAATGGCAGAAGAAATAATTACTCGCCCTTTGTTGATCAAAGTGCCTTTAATACCGTTGCACCTTTTACCGCTGCGAATAACGGATTTGTAACGGCTAACAACTTTGCAAATGCAAATACTTTTACTACAGCTAATCAATTAAACGGCAATTACTTTGCCCCTTTTAACGGATGCAACAATAGATGCTGTACGCAAAGACAGGTTTGCTTTTTTGCTTATATTAATCAACTTGGCAATTAAAGCATTTTAACTACTCTAACGAATGATAAAAACGGGTTTTACTTATTTTGTAAAACCCGTTTATTTTTTAACCTTTTATTAAGTTAAATTGCAAAAGTGCCTCTATAAGTCGATTAACGCACTTTTAAATTGTTGGTTTATAGTTCTACTATTGATTAACGAGGCGTTTTGCTTTTTGTCGCAAGGAGCGACCTTGCTGGTCGCAGGAATATGGAAAAAAGCAAAAGAACAAAGCATTGCGCCGTAGATAACCGTTATACAATTATTAACTGATTGCAAAATAGCGGTTAGATGCAAGCAAGGCGAGGCGTTTTGCTTTTTGTCGCAAGGAGCGACCTTGCTGGTCGCAGGAACGTGGAAAAAAGCAAAAGAACAAAGCATTGCGCCGTAGATAATCGTTATTTTTAGATTTCGTAAATAACAGTGACAGGCCCTTGATTAACTTGACTTATAGTCATATCCCCGCCAAAAACTCCGCGCTTAACTTCAACGCCCTCTTGTTCAAGCCTTTTACAAAAGTATTCGTAAATCTCGTTAGCTCTTTGAGGATTTTCAGCACCCGAAAAGCTGGGGCGATTGCCGTGCGAAAGGTCGGCAAGTAAGGTAAACTGCGAAACGCAAAGAATTTGATATTTTAAGTTAAGGCAAGATAAATTCATTTTACCCTGCTCGTCTGAAAAAACGCGCAATGATGCAATTTTTTTTGCGAGATAATCTGCTTTTTGCTCGCTATCTCCTTGAGCTACTCCAAAATAAACAACCAATCCGTTAGCTATTTCAGAAACCAATTTTCCGTTACAGCAAAGTGTTGCATTTGTAACCCTTTGAACGACTGCTTTCATATAATTTCTCCTAAAAGTGGGCCTATAGCGCGATTAACTTAGGTTTATTGACGCAAAAAAGTACAAAAACCAGAATATTTTTTAAGCTCTTGGCGAAGCGTTTTGTAGTTTGGAACAATTTTACAAAGTTCGCCGTAATAAAGCTTACCGTGATTTTTATGTACCGTATGGCAAAGCTCGTGGCATACCACGTAAACGCATAAAACGTGAGGTATAAAAGCCATACTGTAAGAATAAATAATTTGGTTATCGCCAGTACAGCACGCCCATCTGCTGCGCGCACTTCCAACTTTAACTGCGGTGTAAGTAAATCCGTAGGCACTAGCATATTGATTGGTTAGAGGCTTTATATACTCCTCAAACTTTTGTTTTACGAACTTTTCGAGCTGCTTGTTTAAATTGTTTTTGGGAAGATATAATACCTCTCCAATGGCGTAAGCTTTTTTACCGTTGTGATATCTTACGGTATACGTAACCCCTGCGAAGTATAGCGAGCTGCCCTCTTCAAGCGAGGGCAACTTTACTCTGTTTTTAACCTTTGAAAGATTTTTGGCTATCCAGTCGGCCTTGCTTATCACCGCGTTTTTTATCGCTTGCTCGTCGGTATAAGGCGGTGCCTTTACCAAAACCCTCGCATCAGAAGTAATTTGAATGGTTATATTTTTGCGCCCCTTTTGCCTTATCGTTTGATATTGCATTAGCCTTTAACGATTTTTGCCATATCTTGAGCGATGAGCTTACATTCTACTTGCGTACGGTCTGCCATATTTTTAATATTTGCAACTCCGCTTTCAAGCTCACTATCGCCAATGGTTACTACATATTTTGCGCCGATTTTATCGGCGTATTTAAATTGAGGCTTAATACCCCTTTGCATATGATCGATTTCACACTTAACACCTAAAAGTCGCATAGCGTGGCAAAGTTCAAACGCTTTATCGTGCGCTTTTTGCCCCATAGAAGCGATATAAAGGTCTGCATTTGAAGTGTCGGTTACCTCAATGCCTTTTGCCTCCATAAGCATTAAAATACGCTCAATACCCATACCAAAGCCAACGCAAGGAACGTCGCCCCCGCCAAGCTGTGCAACGAGGTTATCGTATCGGCCGCCACCGCAAACAGTGCCCTGTGAGCCGAGATCTGTTGTAACGAATTCAAAAACCGTGCGAGTGTAATAATCGAGACCGCGAACGATATTGGGATTTACCGTATATTCAAGTCCTGCAAGAGTAAGGTAATTTTTAAGATTGTTAAAATGCTCGTTGCAGTCGTTACATAAATAATCTAAAATTTTAGGAGCGCCCGCGCATATTTTTTTGCAGCCATCTTCCTTGCAGTCTAAAATGCGCAAGGGATTTTTTTCGTATCTTTGCTTGCAAACGGGGCACATATTATCGTAACTTTGCTTTAAATATTCCTTTAAAGCGGCGTTATATTGGGCACGACAAGTGGGACAGCCGATAGAATTAATATTGAGCGCAACGTTTAATCCCGCCTTTTTTAAGAAGGTGTGCGCGATCAAAATAACTTCTGCATCGCTATCTGCTCCCTTTGCTCCGTAAATTTCAACGCCAAATTGATGGTGCTCACGCAACCTACCGGCTTGAGGTCTTTCATAGCGGAATACGGGAGTTTCGTAATACATTTTTAGTGGCATTACGCCGTTGTGTAAGCCGTTTTCTATAAAAGAGCGCACTACGCCCGCAGTTCCTTCAGGCTTCAATGTTATACTGCGATTACCTTTATCGTTAAAGGTATACATCTCTTTATTTACCACGTCGGTGGTTTCGCCTACTCCGCGAAGAAAAAGTTCGGTATGCTCAAAGGTTGGAGTGCGAATTTCTTTTAGGCAAAATAAACCCGTTACTTCACGGATAATATCTTCTACGTAGTGCCATTTATACGATTGATCGGGGGTTACGTCTTTAGTACCCTTTGGAATATTTATCATAATAGTACCTGCCTTTATTAACTGAATTTATTTAGGCGCAAATAACTAACTTACTCGCTGCCTACAAAAGCGCCTACGTTATAGGGCGCAGGATTATTATTAAAGTGTTTTAAGTAATGAACAAAGCAAACTTTTTGCGGTTGTACATGCAAACAAGGCTCACTTATGTTCAACTTTATAAGACTTAGATGCGAGTTAGTGGCATGAACGGAGCATTTGTGAGAGGAGGTGTACTTGGCGCACATAACTCGAACAAAGCACACCTTTCACGCCAATAACGAAGTAGACAAGCCTTATAAAATGTATTTGCGTAAATTTTGACTGTTCACTACCTGCTGTAGATGATCTTGAACGTATTTTTTATCGATAACAACTTCGGTTAAAGGATAATCACCGCTAGCGTTAAAAGATATATCTTCGAGCAGATTTTCCATTACGGTGTGAAGTCTTCTCGCTCCGATATCTTCAGTTCTTTCGTTAATAGCTTCAGATAAGCTTGCAATTTCTTCTATTGCATCGGGAGTAAATACCAATTTAATGTTATCTACCTCGAGTAAAGTGGTATATTGCAAGGTGATAGCGTTTTTGGGAGTGGTTAAAATTTTAATAAAATCCTCTTTAGTGAGGCTTGAAAGCTCTACTAAAACGGGAAATCTACCCTGAAGTTCGGGAATAAGATCTGATACTGAGGATACGTGGAAGGCGCCTGCCGCTATAAATAAAATATAGTCGGTTTTTACCATTCCGTATTTAGTTTGAACGGTGCAGCCTTCTACTATGGGCAAAATGTCGCGCTGAACGCCTTCGCGTGAAACGTCTGGGCCACCCTTTTTGTCTGATTTACCGGCGATTTTATCTATTTCGTCGATAAAGATAATGCCTTCTTGCTCTGCGCGACGAACGCCTTCGCTAACTACCGCGTCTTCATCGATAAGCTTTTCGCTTTCTTCTTCGATATAGAGCTTCTTTGCTTCTTTAACGGTAACTTTTTTCTTTTTGGTGCGCTTGGGCATCATATCGCCAAAAATGCTTCCTATGTTAATTTCTGCCCCTCCAGGAACGATTTCCATCGCCTTGGGAACGTCTTTAACGTCGATTTCGATAATCATTTCGTCGTAAACACCGCTAGCAATACCTTCGAGCGTTTGATTGGGATTGATTTCTTCAACACCTTCTGCCCTGTTGGTATTTAGCGCGGTGCATACCACGCGTGAAAGGCGTTTATAGGCGGTAAATTCTGCCCTTTCGTTTACGCTTGCCATATATTCTTCGCGAACCAAATGGATAGAGCATTCTACTAAATCGCGAATCATAGATTCTACGTCGCGACCTACGTATCCAACCTCGGTATACTTTGTTGCTTCAACTTTGATAAAGGGAGCTTTTACGAGGCGGGCAAGTCTTCTTGCTATTTCGGTTTTACCAACGCCCGTAGGCCCTTTCATTATTATGTTTTTGGGAGTTACCTCTTCCATAAGGTCAAGCGAAAGCTTACTGCGGCGGTAACGGTTGCGAAGTGCTACCGCTACTGCTCTTTTAGCCTTGTCTTGCCCTACGATATATTTATCTAATTCGGTTACTATTTGTTTTAGTGATAAGTTCATTATTTGCTACCTCAAATACTTTCAACGGTGATATGGTCGTTGGTAAAAATACAGATATCGCCTGCGATTTTAAGTGCTTTATAGGCAATTTCTTCTGTTGAATAATTGGTTTCTTGATAGAGTGCTCGACCTGCGGCTAAAGCGTAATTTCCACCGCTTCCGATAGCGCAAACGCCACCGTCGGGCTCGATAACCTCGCCTGAACCTGATAGAATAAACATATTGTTTTTATCGGCAACTATCATCATTGCCTCCAATCTTCTTGGAAGCTTGTCGTTTCGCCAAAGCTCTGCAAGTTCTACCGCACTTCTCATTAAGTTGCCCGAATATTTATTGAGCATTTCTTCAAAACGTTCGGTTAAGGTAAACGCATCGGCAACGCCGCCTGCAAAACCGGTTATTACGTTTCCGCCGTAAATGCGCCTAACCTTTACCGCATTGCTTTTAAATACTATGTTTTCACCGAAGGTAACCTGACCGTCACCTGCGATTGCAGTTTTACCGTCTTTTTTAACGCCACAAATGGTCGTGCCTAAAAATTGACTACTCATTTTCTTTAATCCTCTTTGAAATTTGTTCTATAACGGAAAGGGCACGCTCTGCCGCAAGCCGTTTTTTAAGTTCTTTATTCTTTTTATCTGCCGTTACGGGAGGTAAAATGCCAAAGTTTGCATTCATTGGCTGAAAGTTTGAATTGGGAGTGCTTATATAGCAAGCAAGCGCACCCGAAACGGTGCGAGAATCCCAATCAATAGGCTGCAATCCACTTAATTCAAAGTGTAAATTTATTGCGGCCATTAAGCCCGAAACGGTGCTTTCTACGTAACCCTCTACCCCCGTAATTTGACCTGCAAAATATACGGGATAATCCCCTTTAAGCCTAAAATATTTATCAAGCGATAATGGAGCGTCGATAAAGGTGTTTTTATGCATAACGCCGTAGCGTATAAATTCTGCGTTTTTAAGCGCGGGGAAGAGCGAAAATACCCTTTTTTGCTCGCCAAAGGTTAAATTTGTTTGAAATCCTACCAAATTATAGGCGCTGCCCGCAGTATTTTCTTTGCGAAGCTGTAAGCACGCGTAAGGCCACCTACCCGTTTTGGGATCGGTAAGGCCAGCCGGCTTTAACGGACCGAATCGAAGTGTATCTACTCCGCGCTGTGCCATAACCTCTACGGGCATACACCCCTCAAAAACCTTTGCGCTCTCAAAGTCGTGCAAATGAGCGCGCTTTGCATTTATCAGCTCGTTATAAAATAGCTCGTAAGTGCTTTTATCCATCGGGCAATTTATATAATCGCCCTTTCCGTCTTCACCGTATCTATCGCATATAAATGCGTTTTCCATATCGATGCTATCGCCCGATACTATAGGAGCTGCTGCATCGAAGAAATAAAACGCGCCCGTAAAACTCTTTATATGCTCGCACAACGCCGAAGTAGTTAGAGGCCCGGTTGCTATAATAGTGGGAACTGAAAAATCTATTTGAGTTACTTCTTCACAAATAAAATTAATATTCTTTTGTTCTTTAAGATTTTTGGTTATGAGTGAGGCGAACTGTTCGCGATCAACCGCAAGCGCGTTGCCTGCTGGCACTTGCGTTTTATCAGCGCAGTCGATAACCATACTCCCCATAACGCGCATTTCTTGCTTTAAAAGACCGCACGCATTGCCGTAAACGTCGTTGGATTTTAACGAGTTAGAGCAAACGAGCTCGCCGTATAGCTTGCTCGTATGCGCAGGTGTAAAATTATTTGGCTTTATATCGTAAAGGTTTACGTTATAACCTCTTTTTGCGAGGTAATAAGCGGCTTCGCTTCCCGCTAGACCGCCACCTATTACGTTAACTGTTTTTCTTTTTTGCATTTTTTTCTTGATAATCGCATTCTCTGTTTGAGCAACGCTTACTCTTGCCGTCTTTAGAATAAATTACGTATTTGCCGCACTTGGGGCAAAGCTCACCGGTGGGCATATCCCAACTCATAAACGAGCATTCGGGATAGTTTGAACAGCCGTAGAAGGTTTTACCTGACTTTGAAGTCATCTTGCGAGTGGGGCTATGACAAACGGGGCATACGCCTGCATCTTCTGCCAAACTCTTGGTCGTTCCGCAAGCCTTACATGCAAGGTACTTGCCGAATTTGCCCGTTTTTACTACCGTTTCGCCACCGCATTTTTCGCATTTTTCGTTGCCCTTTTCTTCATTTAAAGGTCTAACGTTGGTGCAAGTGGGATAATTTGGGCAAGCGAGGAATTTTCCGTATTTTCCGTTTTTATATATCATGGTTGCGCCGCATTTTTCACAAATTACGTCAGACTCTTCTACCGTTTCAGAGCGAATATTAGAGCATTCGGGGTATTTTGAGCAAGCCAAATACTTGCCGAATCTACCCGTTTTTCTTACCATGGGCGAACCGCATTTTTCACATATAAATTCGGTGACCTCATCCCCGTCTGAAGCAGCCTTTGCCAGCTGATTTGCAAAACCGGGATAAAAATCGCCTATTATTTTACGCCAATCAATTCCGCCGTTTTCGATATCGTCTAGCCTATCTTCCATATTTGCGGTAAATCCTACGTCCATTATATCGGGAAAATATTTTACCAACATATCGGTAATGCGGAAGGCTATTTCGGTGGGAATTAAAAATTTACCCTCTTTAGTGGTATATTTGCGCTTTGAAAGAACTGAAATTATAGAAGCGTAAGTTGAGGGACGGCCTATTCCCTTTTCTTCCATGATTTTAACCAACGAAGCATCGGTAAAGCGAACGGGAGGTTTGGTAAATTTTTGATCGCTTTCCATCTTTGCAAGCTTTAAAGCGTTACCTTCGCTTACCTCGGGAAGAGCCTTGCTTTCCTCGCTTTCATCCTCTTCATGGCGGAAATCGTCGTAAACTGCGGTAAAGCCTTTGAACGCTACCGTTCTTCCGGTTGCCTTAAATACGTAGCCGCTGTTTTCTACGTCGATTTTTACTTGGTTATATACTGCCTCAGACATTTGAGAGGCTAAAAATCTATCGTAAATGAGTTTGTAAAGGTTGTAATGGTTTTTATCGAGTATTCCCTTAACACTTTCGGGAGTAACGGATAGATCGATAGGTCTAATTGCCTCGTGCGCGTCTTGACTGCCCGCCTTTGACTTATATACGTTTGGCTTTGTGGGTAGATATTCGCTGCCGTATTTTTCGTTAATAAACTCGCGTGCGCTAGCTTGCGCGTCTTGACTTACCCTTACAGAGTCCGTTCTAATGTAGGTTACGAGAGCAAGATGGCCCTTTGGCGTTTCGATACCCTCGTAAAGATGTTGCGCTACCGACATAATCATGGGAGATGTCATGTTGAGCTTATTAGAAGCATCTTGCTGCATGGTGCTGGTGGTAAAGGGAGGCAACGGATGTGATTTGATTACCGCCTTTTTTACATCCTTAACGGTATACTGACCACCCTCTAACGTTTGCAAAACCTTATCTGCTTCTTCTTTGCAAGAGGGCTTATATTTTTTGCCTTTATATTCAGTTAAAAGCGCTTTAAATTGGGGGGGAGTGCTTGCCTTTAAGGTAGCAACCAAGTTCCAATACTCTTGAGGCTTAAAGCTCTGAATTTCTTTTTCCTTATCTATGATAAGGCGTAAGGTTACCGATTGAACTCTACCGGCTGAAAGCCCGTCGTTTATGCGCTTACATAAAAATGGGCTTAATTTATAGCCTACAAGGCGATCTAGTACCCTTCTTGCCTGTTGCGAATCAACTAAGTTTTTATTGATTTCGCGCGGGTTTGCAAGAGCGTTGCGAATAGCCTTTTCGCTAACCTCGTTAAATACTATACGCTGAGCTTTACCTTGAAGTTTGAGCACCTCCATAAGATGCCAACTGATTGCCTCGCCCTCACGGTCGGGGTCGGTTGCAAGGTAAACTTTATCTGCCTTTGCAGCCTTTTCGGTAAGACGCTTGATAGTTTGCTTTTTATCGGCTGCGATAACGTAGTTAGGTTCAAAATTATCGCTTACGTTAACTCCCAATCTCTTTTCGGGAAGGTCGCGAACGTGCCCTTCGCTCGCATCTACCTTGTACTTACCTTTAAGGTATTTTTCAATAGTTTTTGCCTTTGACGGCGATTCTACGATCATAAGTTGCATATATATTTCTCCACGGGCAAAAGCCCTATACGATTTTATGTTTTTAAAATGCTATTTACGTGTTTTTGTTGGCCTACTTTAAATTTTTACGAGTGACGTGTATATATTACCGCTCTCTTTGGCTACCAGCCCCTTTATTTCGAGCATTGATAAAATATACATTATTTCGTGAGCTTTTTTGCCCGTTCTTTCGGCTATTTGATCTATATGAGTTTGCCCGTTCATCGCAACGAGTATACTCCTTTCTTCCTCGGTGATATCTATCGCCTGCTTGTTATCTATTTTGATCCCTTCAAAAGTTGCAATATCGGATGAATTTTCAACAAGCTGAGCTTTGTTCATTTTTATAAGCAGATTACAAATTTCGCCACTTCTTTCCCCCATCGAATATGGAAAAGCGTATATGGGCTTAGAATAAGCCTCGGCAAATTTTGCGGTATATTTAGTTCCGCTATCTACCTCACCGCTAACTATAACAGCGCAAGTGCAAAGCGCCGCGATCAGCCTGTTTCGCATCGGAAAGCGCCACGCCGCCGAAGGCGTATGCGGTGGATATTCACTGATAACCAATCCGCTTTGTGCCACTTTATCTATAAGCGTGCGATTTGCTTGTGGATATACGTAATCGTGGCCGTGTGCCAAAATACTTATTGCGCGGTTATTCCTTTCGCTACCTAAAAGAGCACTGCGATCGCCTCCAACTGCACTGCCGCTTATAACGGCGCATCCTGCAGATGATAGGTCATACGCTATTTCTTCGGTAACCTTAAGCACGAAATTTTGCGTTTTTCGCGAACCGACTATTGCCACGCGGTGTTTGTTAAATAAGAGGTCGGTATTACCCTTTGCGTATAAAACGAGTGGGGCTGAAGGAACGTGCTTTAATTGCTCTGGATAATTATCGCTAAAGCAAGTTATTGCCACTATTTTTCTATCCCTCAACTGTTTTAAAACGTGATTTTGATAATTTTTTAAATTATCGCGGTCAAACAGCGCTTGCTTTATTATACGAGCTACGCCCTCCCCTAAATTATCGGTAAGATAGCTTATGCAGTTATTTTCATCGCTAAAAATTTCGCTTGGGTTAGCGCAAAGTGAAAGCAAATGCGCTTTATGCTTATATTCGAGCTGATCGTAATAATCCAAACAGATTACCGCAAGCTCGTTTTCGTTATATTTTTTCATATCGGTTTGTCGTTACATATTAGAAAGGTCAAAGCTTCTGTACCCTACCGCCTCTAGTATATGGCGTGGCTGAATATTTTCTTCAAGCTCCATATCGGCAATAGTTCTTGCCACCTTTAAAATTCTGCTTCTTCCGCGAGCCGAAAGCTTTAGCTTTTCAAATGACATACGCATTATATTTTCGCTCTCTTTTGAAAGCTTACAATACTTTTCAAGCTGACGCTCGTGCATTTCGCTGTTGGTGCGAATGCCCTCGAGCGCAAATCTCTCGCGCTGAATAAGCCTCGTGCGATTTACCCTCTTTTTAACCTCGCTTGACGGCTCTTCCTCGGTGCTGCTTACAAGGTCGTCGTACTTAACTCCGTCTACCTCTATTTGCAAATCTATCCTATCGAGTAGCGGGCCCGAAATTTTTGCTTTATATTTTGCTATTTGCGAGGCAGAGCATCTGCATTCTGCAGTTTTTGAACCGTAATTACCGCAAGGACAGGGATTCATGCTCCCTACCAGCATAAAGCTTGCGGGATATTCAACCGTCATTCTCGCTCTAGATACCGTTACTATTCTATCTTCTAACGGCTGGCGTAAGCTTTCAAGTGCGCTTCTGGGATATTCAGGCATTTCGTCAAGGTATAAAACGCCGTTGTGAGCAAGGCTTATTACGCCCGGTTTTGCTGAACTTCCGCCACCTATTAAGGCTATAGGCGAGGTTGTGTGATGGGGAGTAAAAAACGGCCTTACCGTAACAATACCCTCACCATCGCGCAATGCGCCCGAAACGGAGTGAATTTTAGTGGTTTCAAGCGCCTCGTCAAAGCTCATATCGGGCATAATTGAAGGAATGCATCTTGCAAGCATGGTTTTGCCAGACCCGGGACTTCCTACCAATAAAATATTATGGCCACCGCTCACCGCCACCTCAAGCGCGCGCTTTGCCGCCTGCTGACCTTTAACGAATTTAAGGTCGCTTTGAGTAACGCTACTAACGCCAACGGTGTAATCGCGTACGGTAACCCTTTCACAAGGAACTGCTCCCGATAAATGACCGAGAGCCTCGTTTAAGGTTTTTACGGGATATACCTCTATTCCACCTATGAATTCAGCCTCGCGAATATTTGCAAAGGGTATTACGAATTTGTTAAACCCCAATTTTTTTGCAGATATTAAAAGGGGCATAATTCCGTTTACTCCGCGCAATGCTCCGTCTAGAGAAAGCTCGCCCAAAAATACGTAATCAGATATATCTATCCCCGATAAAATATCGCTTGACGCCTTGATTATTGCAACTGCGATTGCAAGGTCTAAATATGCGCCCTCTTTTTTTATATCGGCGGGTGCAAGGTTTACCGTAACCCTACCGTCGGGAAAGCGCTTGCCGCTGTTTTTTATTGCGGTGCGCACCCTTTCTTTAGATTCTTTAACAGAGGCATCGGGCAAACCCACTATATCAAAGCGAGCAAGTCCGCCACCAACGTCGGTTTCTACCGATACGGTAAAGGCGTCTAACCCCAAAAGCCCCAATCCGTTAACTTTACTTAACATAATTTTTCTCCTTTAAAAGTAGGATACAGATAAAGCACGTTAAAAAACTACCGTACAAACTGCGCTTGCCTCCTATAAGCAGGCACAGCGACTATCATTAACCGTTACGTGATTAAATTAACCACATGTAAAAGTTAGAAATCTCCGTTTTAAAAGGTATATTCAAAAATAAAGGAAGCTGTAATACGAAGAAAAATACTATGATTACTGCGGCTACTGCGGTAACGCTTAACATTAGGCGTTTGCCGAGCATTTGCTTTAACAGCTTATGGAGCATAAGCGTAAACATAGTTAAAAATACCAATGAAAATACAAAAGATGAGTAAGAAGCACTGCCGATAAATACGGTGAGCATGAAGAAGTTAACCGCAAACGAAATTAAAAGGGCTAAAATAACCTTTTGATTTTCGATTAACTCGGCAAGTAATTTTTCGTTTTTAATCTTACCCGCTTTAAAGAGTATATAAATAACGGCAACGGCAATTAAGCTTACCAAAGAAAGTAGAACCAATCCCTTATTTGCAACCAAATAAGATTCGTTTCCGATAGTGCTGGTTAATTTTTGGCTAAACAAACCTACAATCCACCCTAAATAAAGGCTTCCGTTTGCGCCGTAAGCGAGATTGTAATGATTTTCAGCTATCATTGCGAAGAAATTTAAATCCCCGTAATAACCCATATAAACGGGGTAAACGATAGCGTAGGTAAGCATTACGAATAGTATGGGAATGATAATAAACGAAACTAACGAATATAACACTACCGCACGGTAAACTTTTACGTGGCGTTCGCGAGCGTACTCTTTTTCAAGCCCTTCGGCGGTTGAATAATCGGTTGAGGTTTTAATAATTGCCTTAGCTGAAGTAATTGAGCATAATACGGCAAGAGCAATAAATGCAAGCGAACAATATATATCCGCACATACCGCGAGCGCAAAAGTTATACCGCAAAGTAAAAGCTTTTTCATGCCTGAGCTTAAGTTTTTAACGGTAAGCTGTTGGTTGTAATATGAATAAGCAAAATAAAATGCCGAAAGTAAGAAGAATAACGCGATAACCCTTCCGCCTGCGTTAACGGCTATGCCTAAAGGTAAGCCGGCAAGCATAAATAAAATTGCAGCGGCAAGGCCGTAACCGTGGCTGCCAAAGAGCTTTGACGCAAAGAAGAAAATCACGTATGCGCACGCTACGAAGAAAATATACGGAATAATAGCAAGGCCAAAAGAATTGTTGCCAAAAATTATCGCGCCGAGAGAAATAAGCTCTACCGCTAAAACGTTTTCGGTTTGAGAAACGTAATACCCCTCGCCCTTTAAAAGGTTAGAAATAGCGCCCGAAAGCTTATTTTCGGCATCCGTTTGAGAAAATACTCCCTTTTGTATAAAGCTATCTTGCTCGTCGGTAACTGCGGTAAATTTTAAATCGCCCGCGTTTTGAGCTGAAACGAATGATCTTTTTGCATTTTTCCAAACGATTGCGCCGTAACAGCTTGCAACCACCTGCTTGCCATCTTTATCAACGAGTGCTATTTCGTTAATATCGATAGACTGTAAAACGGTTACTTTAACGTACTTTGCGCCAATAGCTAAATCGTCTGCAATACAAACCCAATTGTAAAATCCATCTTCGGGAAGATCAACGGTTACCTGTTTGCGTTGAATGCCTATATAATCGCTACCTTGAATAGAAGATGAAGAATCACTCCAATCGATAGTGATATCGAGCTTGCCGTTAGGAGCGTAATATACGTTGCCTATGTGCAAGTATAACTTTTGCACGCTTCCTTCCTTTTCAACGATAACGCTTTCGCCACTTAAAGATGCAGTGGTAAGTTGAGCTGATTGAGTTGCCCACCCCGATGAAACGCCCTTATCTGTTCCGAGTGCAAAGGCAAGCACCGGAATGGCAAGCATCGCTATTAAAATGAGCGAAAGATATTTAAGCACGTTGCTTTTTTTGTTGTTCATATTTCACCTTTGGGAATAAATTTTACTCCCCTTCTTTTATTTACGTACTTTAAATAATAACCGCATCGAAAAAAAAAGTAAAGCGTTTTTTTTGCTTTTTTTTACTTTCCTTAATTTTTTATATAATAAGGTCAACGGTTACGCGTGCGTTTTTTAGCAGATTTTTATCGCAAAAAATGCAACTACGTATGTAAAATAGCCAATTATTTACACTTTGATGGCAAGTAAATATTTTATTAGTGCAACGTTGGGTATTTTTTTGCAATTTTTGCACATTCTCTTTTTATGCTGGTAATATTTTTGCGCGCGGTAATTTTATATATTGCACTTCTCGTAGTAATGCGCCTTATGGGAAAACGTCAGATTGGCGAAATGCAACCCTTTGAATTTATTATAACATTGCTTATTGCCGAGCTGGCGTGCGTTCCAATGACCGACGTTTCCATTCCCCTATCCTATGGGCTCGTTTCAGTTTTGGCAGTTTTTATTTTGCATCAGTTGATGTCTCTCATAGAAAAGTGTGGCCCTACCGTAAAATTTTTTATTAGCGGAAAGCCTTCTATCGTAATAACACCCGAGGGAGTTAACATAAGCGAACTTAAAAAAAATAATATGAACGTGGAAGATTTGGCAGAAGCTATGCGAGCGCAGGGATACTTTTCGTTCGACGACCTTTCGTTTGCCATTTTTGAAAGCAACGGCAAGTTAAGCGCCCTGCCAAGGCAAAAAGACAAAGATGAAGGTTTAAGCGGGGTTTCAGTTATTATGATAAGCAACGGAAAGCTTAATAAATGCAATCTTAACGCACGTGGATTAAGTGGCCAAAAACTACTTGACGATTTACGACTTAACGGCGTTAAGGTTAAAAAAATAGAGGTTTTATCGATTGATAATTACAACCGCGTTTATTTAAAAATTAAAAACGAAAAATACCGCATTTTACACTTATAAGGAGGACGGTTTATGCTTAAAAGCGGGCTTACGGCGCTATGCGCTTTTTTGATATTATTTGCAAGCGCGTTTTATGAATATAAAACGGTTAACGATACTTTTGATAAATTTGCAAAAATTATAGAACAAACTCAAACAAAAATTGCAAGCGGAGATTACCTAAGTGAAGACGGCTTGACCGTTGAAAAATTTTGGCTTGAGGCAAAGAAAAAATTGCACGTTTGGATACCTCATACCGATATTAAAGAAATTGATTTATGGGTGTGCGAATGCAAGCAGTATACGCGCCAAAAAAATACCGACGAAGCAATTTGCAAGCTAGCAGTTTTACACGGGCTTGCCACTCAAGTTCCGTATGGGTTTTTGATAAAATTTGAAAACATTTTTTAACACAACTAAATTTACGATAAAAAATCCCTTGACACGCATGCGCAAAAATACTATAATTATACGGTACTCGTAAGCTGATTCTTAAGAGGTTCAACTGTAATAAAACAATCTTTTACAGCATATTTTATAGTCGTGCAGGTGTAGTTTAGTGGCAAAACAACAGCTTCCCAAGCTGTGGTTGTGGGTTCGATTCCCATCACCTGCTCCAACTAAGCACACTTCCTTTAGCCTTTGATTGTAGGTATATGGAAGTGTGTTTTTCTTTTTATCCCCGTTTTTGGCAAAGGTTTGAAAAGCAATTTTTTATAGCCACGTAATGAATATAAATTGCAGCTAAACTTAAAAATTTTATATATAATATAAAATCCCATTGACTGAAAAGGCAAAAAGTGCTAAAATGATAATGTGACGTAACTTAATATTTTTTAAGTAAAGCACTTATGCGAGGTAAAATATATGAAAATTGGTATTAAAAAATTAACTATTTTCGCACTATCGTTCGTGATGATAGTTTTTTGCATTTTTGCAAGCGTTTTTTCGCCAAATTATACTTTAAAAAAATCACTTGTTAACGCAGAAGAAATGCAAGAAGAAAACGTTATTCAACCGCGCAGCGTAATAGGCGCGATCGGCGGTGCCGTGATGGTATTTAGATGTGTTGAATATCTTGGAAAAACGGTTAAAACACTTAACGCCGTGGCAGACTCGATTTCTGCAGGAGATAGTTTTAAAGACGTTTGCAATACAGCCATCGATACTTTTATCGGGCGCAGTTCGGCAGATCAACCCACTACCCCGGGAATAGATTATTCTCAAAAGCTTTACGAAGAAATGACTTATGAAATTAAGTCTATTAATAAAAAAATCGACGGTCTCGAGGATGATCTTCAAGACATTAATAAATCTATTGGTGATCTTGCCAACGTAATCGTTACCGAGAGCAATAAAGAATATATTAACGATTTTAGGCTTAATTACGTAAACCTTTCTAACGATATGTTGCGTGAATACGATCAGTTAACTGCGTCGCTAAACAAAAACGGAACAAATATTGATAGCGCAAAGCTAAGTTATGATGATTTGTATATTGCGGCATATGCCCTTAATGATATGCTTTTTGAGTATATGACCGGCAATTACCGCATAGACGGGCTATCTATACAAGACGTTATGTACGAGTACATAAGTTCAGTTGAATCTTTAACTGCAACAGAAAAAAACGAGCGCTGTATTGAGTTTACCGAAGATTTATTTGCTAGCTACGCACTATCTCAATATTGCCTATGACTGTGTAGGCTTTATCAGTTAGAGTCTTGCAA
>JAFTIY010000112.1 GCA_017456665.1 Clostridia bacterium
CGTAATAGTTTAAAAGATTTGTAAAATCGGTTGCTATTCCGTTGTATATGTCAGAAATTTGCTGTGATAAGTCTTGAATAAACTGATATTGTTGGGTTTGCTCTTGCACGCTACCAATAACCTGCTCTATTGCCTGAGATATTACTGGTGCTACCTCTTGATACTCTTTTACTACTTTTATGTAAGCATCTTGCGTTGCCTTTAAAGCATCGTAAATAATCTTTGCGGTTTGAGAATTATCCTCTTCGCCAGTAAATTGATCGAGTACCGTTTGAATTAACCCCTTAAAATCAGCGTTTTCGTTAATCGTATATTGGCTAACGCTTCCATCAAGCACGTCTTTTGCGTGCGCGGCTAATTTGGTAATGAGCTGTGCGCGCTCTGCATTTTGAGTGTTTGCAACGGCTACTTTTTCGAGTGCGGTAATAACGTTGTCTATTTTAAGATTATTAATTTCACTTTCAAACTGCCCTACCGTTATCGAACTGAATAACGTTGAAAGAGCCTCTGCAGCTACCAACTGCTCAGGCGTTTTTGCCATAAACTGCGCCGCTAAATCAATTACCGAAGAAACTTGAGCATCATTGTTTAATGAAACCTCGCTTAGCTTCCCTTGTAAAAGCTCTTTTGTTATTTGTTCTATTTGTTCTGTATCTTTGCCTCCAAACATTTTAGCGCCGGCAAAATAAAATGCAAAGGTAATAAAATCATCCACCTCGGTATTTGCGGCAAAGTTTTTAAAATATGTATAGTCTCCGCAGGTTAAAGCATAAAATTCATTTACCGTCATATCGAAAAATAGATTTTTCATAACGGTTGAGCTTGGCTCTGGAATACTTGAGATAAGTAGGTTGCTTACCGTAATGCCAAATTGTGTTTCTATGCAAGAGATTACAGTTTGACCTCCGAATGCAGTTAAATCACCAGCGGTAAACCCTATCGGCTCGCCAGAGCCTAAATCGTAATTAAATATTAAATTAGGAATGCGTTGAAATTTTGTTGGTTCTTGTGCTCCCAAATACCAATTTCCGTCTGAATAATAGTCGAATGCAATTAAAAGCCCTAAAGTAGATTTAGCCATATCGCCAACGGTAACCCCTTTAAGCATTTTATTCAGCGCCTGCTCGTCGCCGTTTGCTAGGTCATAAACGTCTTTTAAAGTTATTTTACTATAATTGCTTCGTATAATTTCAAATACGTTTTCGCGCTCAACCTTAGTGAGTTCAACCTCTTCATCGGGATCAGAATCGTTAGGCTGGCTACTTTCAGTAGGCGTGCTAGAACTGTTATCCGCATTATCGGGTTTTACAAAAATATATACGGCAGTTCCTATAAGCGCAACGGCTAATAGGGTTACTATTATTATCAAAACGACTTTTTTCATCAGTTTCCGCTCCTCAAAGTTTATAAAGTGCGCCACAGCGTGACCGTAACTGTTAATATAATTTATACTATAAGTATATAAACAATTCACTAGTTTGTCAATATTTTTTTTCGACCTTTTTCGCAAAAAAAAACGCTTTTTAATAAAGTTTACCATAATTTTACCAACTTTTAACTTTTGTTTTGCACAAAACTAGCAAACGTTAGTTTAATTTAGCACTTTAAATTATCTTAACAGGATAAAATCAAGTTTAAAAATATCCAACAATAAAAAAAGGTTACGCCATAATTTTGCGTAACCTTTAATTTGAATTGAGCTTGAGTCGGCCTGTAAGCCGAGTTCTGTCTAGTGCGGTTATCTATCTAGACTCACCGTTGCCGATGAGTTCAAGCGACCTTCGAACGAATATACGAGTCAAAGCCCTCTTGTATATTCCTATCTTGCTTCAGGTGGGGTTTACACTGCCTCCCGCGTTACCGAAGGAGCGGTGAGCTCTTACCTCGCCTTTTCATCCTTACCCGTTAGGGCGGTTATTTTCTGTTGCACTTTCCTTAAAGTCACCTTCACCGGCCGTTAGCCGGCACCCTGCTTTGTGAAGCTCGGACTTTCCTCGTTACGGCTTATGCCGCACCGCAACCGCACAGCCGGCTCAAGCTTAATTATTTTATCATAACGCAAAAAAAATGTAAAGCGCATTTAGCCTTTTTTTAAGTTTATTTATCTATCCGATTAAAATATTTAATTAATTTGGCTTGCAAAATGCCGTTAATCGACTTATAGGCAGGCTTTTATTAGAATATTCTATTTTTTTACCGATTTAAAATCGCCTTTTAAAACGTTTGACTTAAAGGTTGTAATTAAATTGCTTTCTCTTTTAAAACGCCTTTTTCCCTCTTCGATTAAATCACTTAAAAGTGAAGTAAAATCAGCAAACTTATCGCAAAACAGATAGTAAGCCATTGAACCGGGAACTGAATTTATTTCGTTTAAAAATATACCATTTTCGCAAACCAAAAAGTCAAAGCGAACTATACCGTAAAAATCTGCTCGTAAATAAATTCTTTGCGTATACTCAATTATTTTTTCAGCCGTTGATTGATCTACCTCAGCCGGACATTTACGCTTTGCTCCTACCGTTTTTTCGCCACCTGAATATTTATCCTCAAAGGTTAAAATTTCGTTTTCGGATAAGCATTCTTCAAGCTTTGAAATATGTACTTTACCGTTAAAAAAATAGGCAGCACAGTTAATATCCCGTGCATTTCTAAGCTTTTTTTCACAAATAATTTTGTCGTCGTAATTAAAGGCTAGCGGAATTACTGTTAAAAGCTGTTCAATACTGTTTGCGGTATATATTCCTATACTTGAGCCAAGCTTTGCAGGTTTAACTATTATCGGAAATCCCAGTTTTTTTGCCAAATAA
>JAFTIY010000113.1 GCA_017456665.1 Clostridia bacterium
CATTTGCCACAAAAACTGCGCTTTTGCTCAGTTATTTACGGTGTAGTAAACGTCCTTCGCAAACTGCTCGTTGTTTGTGCCACTAACTCGCATCTAAGCCTTATTTAAATAATAACGGCTTGAGTTATTAGCCACAAAAACTGCGCTTTTGCTCAGTTATTTACGATGTAGTAAACGTCCTTCGCAAAGTGCTCGTTGTTTGTGCTACTAACTCGCATCTAAGCCTTATTTAAAACAATAACGGCTTGAGTTATTAGCCACAAAGACTGCGTTTTTGCTCAGTTATTTACGATGTAGTAAACGTCCTTCGCAAACTGCTCGTTGTTTGTGCTACTAACTCGCATCTAAGCCTTATTTAAAATAATAACGGCTATGAGTTATTAGCCACAAAAACTGCGCATTTTTTGAATTTAAATAAAATGCGTTAGCATCTTTGTAAGAAAAACACGGCTATAAGTCGATTAACCTGCTTTACGTATAAATTAATAAATAAATTTAGGCGTAAAGAGTATAATAATTTTTAAATATTCTTTGCTCTATTAAACAAAAGAGTATTATATAAAAAACCCTGACATTTCCTCTCCGTCAGGGTTTTTGCTTGCCGTAAATTGTTTACGGTTTTTATACTTAATTAAAATTATAATTTGCTAGCGCTACACATGCGTAATAAAGTGATGCGTTAACCTTGTTAAATGTGCATAAGTTGCGCTATAAGGCGATTAACACATGCTTTTGCTACCAAAAATTTAAATTTGCGATTGTTGCGTGCTTTCGTCTAGCTGGATATTTATCTTTGCGCAAAGTTTAATATCGGTTAAAGAGCTCGCTATCATAATTTCAAAATCGCCATTTTCTACGTGCCACTTATCGAGGGCAGTGTTATAATAAGCAAAGGAGCGATAATTTAAGTTTAAGGTAACCTTTTTTGTTTCGCCCGCCTTAATTAAATCTTTCGAAAAACCCTTAAGTTCTTTTTCGGGGCGACTTACCGTACAAAATACGTCTTTAACGTAAAGCTGTGAAACCTCTTTAGCATCTACGCTAGATGTGTTGGTTATATCGTAGCTAACTTCAAAATCGGTATTTCCCGTTTGAGTTACGCAAAGATTCGAGTATTCAAATTTAGCATAAGAAAGCCCGTGCCCAAAAGGGAATAAAACGGGAACGTTAAAACTATCGTAATATCTATACCCAACGAAAATTCCCTCAGAATATCTTTCGCAAAGCCCAACCTTGTTTACTTTTACGTTACAATCTTCTAACGATAGCGGATAGGTTTCGTTAAGCTTGCCACTGGGGCAGGTTTTTCCGCTCAATATTTTTGAAAGTGCTTGGTTAACCCCCTCGCCTGAAAATCCTGCAAGAACAACGGCGTTTACCTTGTCAATCCAACTGCTCATATCTACTGCGCTGCCCGCAAAAAGTACAACGATTACGTTTTTGTTGTATTTTGCGGTATTAATAATAAAGTTTTCTTGGGTAGAGCTTAACTTTATGGTTTTTCTATCGTAGCCTTCGCTTTCTATTCCTGAGTCGTTACCTACGCACAAAATTACGCTGTCTGCCCAATAAGCGCATTGATAAACGGCTTTCGTTTTATTGGTATCGCCAATAGGATGAAGGTATGCGTGAGCAAATTCAACCTGCGAGCCCTTTCCCATATCCTCTTGTAAAAGATAAGCAAGATTTTTTTGTTGATAATCCGTTTGAACGTAGGCAGAGCCTCCGCCGCCGATGGGTGGATTATCCGCAAAGTTGCCGCCAACGCAAATTTTACCTTGTTTTAACGGAAGTGCGCCTTCGTTCTTTAAAAGAACGATTCCCTCTTCGGCAATTTTTACTGCGTTTTCGTGGCGTTCTTCTTTAGTGGTAGTTACACCTTTTTCTGCCTGACATTTTTCTATGAGATTAAGCATGTTTTGTGCGCAAAAGTCAATTTGATCCTCGGTAATTAAACCTTTTTCGAGGGCAGCTTTTACGTTTGCAAAGTGCATATCGCAATGTGGCATAACTAGGTCTAAAGTGGCGTTAATCGACTTATAGGCCGACCTATATGCGCCCCAATCTGATACGATAACCCCTTTAAAGCCAAACGATTGGCGCAGGTAATCGCTTAAATATTTTTTATTTTCGGCAGCATAAACTCCGTTAATAAGATTATAGCTGCACATAACGGTGTAGGGCTGTGCTTCAACCGCTTTTTCAAATGCGGGCATATAAATTTCGCGCAAGGTTCTCTCATCCACTTCGCTCGTTTGGTAAAAGCGTTCGGTTTCGCAATTGTTCGCAAGATAGTGCTTTAAGCTCGTTCCAACCTTTTTATCCTGTACGCCTTTAATATATTCTTTAGCAAGAGTTCCAGCCAAATATGGATCTTCAGAAAAGTATTCAAAGTTTCTTCCGCAAAGAGGGGTTCTTTTGATGTTAGCTCCCGGGGCAAGTAAAACGTCTACGTTGTTTTCTATGCAGTCGTCTGCAATGGTTGCTCCGTCTAAATAGGCGCATTCTCTGCTCCAAGTATTTGCTAAAGTAGAAATATTTGGCATAGCCGTAGCTTTAACCGTTTGGTCGTTTTCGTCTATTTTGCGAAGGCCGTTTGGGCCGTCGCTCAAATGCAAAACGGGCAGTTTTCCGTTTGCGCCGTACGTGTGCCAACAATCAGTTCCGCATAAAAGGGTTATTTTTTCATCTAACGTAAGTTGTTTAAGGTCGTATTTCATATCGTGCTCCTATATCGTTTAAGGGCTACGCCACGCAAGAGGTGCTTCGTTTTAAAAACAGCGCCTTTAAAAAATAATTTAACGTGCCGTCGCAATTAAATAATATCACACTTATTTGCTAAATAATTAACAAAATTGCTTTAATTTATTCTCATTTTATGATATAATCTTAAAAAAAGAGGGCCATGCCTTAAAAAATTGTAGTTTTTTAAGAAACAAATTTATTTTATCAGCCGTTTGTCGAAACAACGGCGAAAGTTAAAAAGGACGTTATGATAAATTTTTACGAGGAGCACCGAAGCGGAGAAAATAGCTTTTTTCTAGAAAAAAACGGCGATTTGGCATTTCCTCCACACTTTCATCAAAATATAGAAATTGCAATAATTTTATCGGGCAGTCAGCCTATTACCGTTAACGGCGAGTTTTTTATTGCTAAAGCTGGCTCGGTTGTGGTCGTAGATAATTTTGCCGTTCACTCTTACGGCGAGTGTAAAAGCAAAGAAAATTATCTGCTTATTTTACCCAACGGAGCACTTGGAGAGTTTAATCGCCTGCGCAATGGTAAGGTGTTTAAAACTCCCTACGTTTGCAATATGAAGCTTGCTAAAAGTTTGGTAAACTTAATCGAAAATAATTTATCCGAGAACAGCAGCGAATATCAAAGGTTTTGTGCAATAAATTTAATGATGGCGTTAATTGAAAGGGAGTTTGGCCTTGAAGATGGGCAGCGGGGAAACGAAAGCGGGCTTATAAATAAAATATTATTTGCCGTTCAAGAAAAATTTAAAGAGGATATAAGCTTAAAAAGATTGGCAAAGGAGATGGGGTATGCCGAAGGGCATTTGTCTAGAGTTTTTCATCAATATTTTAAAGAAAGCTTTCCTCATTACGTAAACGCATTACGCCTCGACTATATTGAGCGCGAATTAAAAATGGGAGAAAAAAACGTTACTCAATTAATTTTTGAAGCTGGCTTTAACAGTTTTCAAACCTATTACAGATGTAAAAAGCAAGCAAATGAAAAGTGCCGCTAATCAGCTTATAGCGGCACTTTTTTATTTTATTAACTGATAAAATTACAAAATAGAGCAGGTAAAAATATTTTTTAAATTAAAATGCTAAAATTTTAATCGTTATATTTATTACGTTTAATGATTGATTTTAAAAAAGCAAAGGTGCTTATTTTAGAGTGTGTTTTATCAACCGTTTTGATTTATAAACTTAACTCTATAACTTTAAGTTTTTTTCTGCTAAATGGGCGTTAATCGCGTTATAGCCGCGCTTTTAGCTGCAATTAAAACTAAATAAGCTTAACGATTTCGTCAAACGCGTTTTCTACGGGTGCACTTAAAGAAAGAGTTTTATCTCTCGAAGTAATTTCAACAACCCCTTGCTTTAAGTTTCTTGGGCTAACGGTAACTCTTAAAGGAACGCCCAATAGGTCTGCATCGGAGAACATGCTGCCGGCGCTTACGTTTCTGTCGTCGTAAATAACCTCTACGTTTTTGCTTAAAAGCTGCTCGTATAATTTATCGGCGCATTGTTTTACTTCTTCATTATCAGCTCGAACTGCGCATAAATGAACCTGATAAGGCGCAATAGCTTTGGGCCAAATGGGGCCGTAATCATCATGGCGAACCTCGCAAATTGCAGCGGCAAGTCTGCCTACGCCTATGCCGTAGCAACCCATGATGGGGTATTGGGGATTACCTGAAGCGTCTACGTAAGTCATATTCATCGACTTTGTGTATTTAGTTCCCAATTGGAAAATATTGCCAACCTCTATACCGCGAGCGATAGTAATGGCGGGTTTTCCGCAGTGGGGGCATATTCCGCCTTCTTGAATTTTTGCAAAATCAAAGAATTTAGCGTTAGGTAAATCCCTTTGGGGATCAAGGCCGGTGCAGTGGTAATCGGTTCGGTTTGCTCCACAAATTAAATTGTTAACCCCTTCAAGAGAGCGGTCGTAAAGAACTATAAAATCTCCGTTTAAGTTAACGGGGCCAATAAAGCCGGCCGTTAAGCCGCAATCTTCGGTAATTTGCGCAGGGTGAATATCAAAGCCGAGGTAGTTGGTAAGCTTTGTTTCGTTGGCTTCTAAATCACCGCGGATAAACAATACTACGTATTTATCGTCTTCGTTGCGCTGATATACTACTGCCTTGCAAGATTTTTTAGGCTCGCTGTTTAAATAGCCGCAAACCTCCTCAATAGTTTGCATATTGGGGGTGTGAACCTCTTGTAAAGGCTGTGAGGGTTGTTCTTTAACGTTATTAACTACGTTTTCAGCCGCCTCCATATTAGCCTTATAACCGCATTCGTTACAAATGGCGATAGAATCTTCGCCTATGCCCGTTAAAAGCATAAATTCGTGTGAGATTTTGCCGCCCATCATGCCGGAGTCTGAAGCAACCGAAATAACCTCGGGAATACCCACTCTTTCAAAAATACGCTCGTAAGCCTTATGGCATTTAGCGTAATACTGTTCTAAATCCTGCTCGCTCGTATGGAAGGAGTAGGCGTCTTTCATGGTAAACTCTCTTACGCGAATAAGCCCCGATTTAGGCCTTGCTTCATCGCGGAATTTGGTTTGAATTTGGTATATCATAAAGGGATATTTATTATAGCTTTGGCCATATTCCTTAACTAACTGAACGGCTGCTTCTTCGTGAGTCATACCCAAAACGAGAGGGCTGTCGTTTCTATCGTTAAAGCGAACTAGCTCTTTGCCAATGCTTTCGTATCTTCCCGATTCTTGCCAAATGTTAGCGGGCATAACGACGGGAAATTGTACCTCTTGCCCATCGATAGCATCCATTTCTTCACGCATAATTTGCTCTATTTTGCGAGTAACCCTTTTAAGCGGCGCAAACGAAGAATAAATGCCGTTTGCAACGTATTTCATATATCCGCCGCGAACCATAAGCGCATGGCTTTCTACCGTGCAGTCAGACGGTTTTTCTTTAAATCTTTCTCCTACAAGCTTTTCTAATTTCATAAAATCCTCCGTTAATAAAAACACCCCAAGCCAAAAAGGGCTTAGGGCGAACAAAAAAAGTCCGTGTTACCACCTAAATTCGGATAAAAATATCCGCACTCGTCGGTATAAATACCATTCTCTGTTACGGGAGAATCCCGTTGCCTCTTACTTAAACTAAAAGTTTGTTCCGCGCACTGCTCCAAGATGGGTTGGGTTACTCTTCATTTAGGCTTGCAGCAACCGCCTTTTCTCTTAAAAATCAGAATAACTTACTATTTCTTTTCGTCGCATTTAACTAATTTTTATTTAGAATAACACAAACTTAAAAATAAATCAAGCGTTTAGATAGTTTTTTTGCCAATTAAAGATTTTACTTAGTTTAAAGGGTGTTTTTTTGCATAGGTTGTAACGTGTAAAAAAAACTCAAAATCGCCAAAATGCTGTTTTTAATTACTAAACCGCTAAAAAATTAAAAACGACGTATTTTATATGGGTTTGGTTTTTAAAAGTAAAAACGCAAATAGAATTTTGTGATCTCGCTCGCCTTGCCTGGCTTAGTTTTTTAGTTTAAAAGTGGAGTTAATCGCGCTATAGATAGGGATTTAAAAAAAAGCACGCTGCAAAAAGACTGCCCGTCTTAGCGGAGAATTTACCAAAAACCGAATAGGACGAAAAAATCCATCATGGACGAGAGTGTGTGATGGATTTTTCTTTATTCCGTCACTCATCAATAATTGCATCGCAGTAATCAAAGAGTACGGCCGTGAAAAAAGTTGGATTTATTTTCGAAAAAGTGCTGTACTTATGCTCTCTTCTGTGGTATGTTGTTGTGCTAACAGGAGGTACAGCCTATGAAAAGTATGATAAAAGAACTATGGCACGGAAACATCATTCCGCAAGAGGACAGCCGAACAAACTCAAAGGAGATAAAGGAGCTACTTGGATACAGGGCAAGGCATCACGAGGATTTAGAACAGAGCTTTACGGACGAGCAGAAAGAAACATTTGAGAAGTTTCACGATTGCTGGGAC
>JAFTIY010000114.1 GCA_017456665.1 Clostridia bacterium
CTTGGATGAAATCAAATCCGTCTAAATACAACCCTGCGAAGCAGGATTTCATCGCGAAAGCGATTTCATACACCAACGGTGGATTTCACCCGTCGAAGACGGATTTGACTGCGTGATACTCCGTTAAGAGTATCACGCTATAAAGGGAGGTTTTTTATTATAGCTTTTTTTAAAAGTCATCCTGGGCGCAGTAGAAGGATCTAGTATTTTTAACAGCTACCATTATAAAATCAATCGCAAAAGCGAAAGGTTTTTACGCTATCAAAGTAGGCCTCTCTTTTGCTAAAAAACCTAAAAACCCTTATTTTAATTAATTACAAAAACAAACGGGCAATTTTTAAAAGTTCTTGACAATTGTAAGTATATATTATATAATAAATAAGTGTATAATAAAGTAAAGTTATTGCTCATTGTAAATAAGGTGCTAACTTCTTATATTTAATTGCAATCTGCACGAAGGAGACAATATGGAACAAAACGCTATCAAGTTCGAAAACACCCTTGAATTAAACAACGTTATAGAAATTGCTCGCGCAACCAAAATTCGCTTGCTCGAAGAGTGGAAGGCAAACGGTTACGTTTTTAAAGATAATCAACCAAACGTAAACGGAACGGAGGGCATTTTATATCATTCGGTAGGGGCTGTTTCGATATTTTTATTAATGACCGCATTTCATAGCGAGGAGAGAGTTTTTCCCGCTATTGAAAAAGGCCAATTAAGCGAATATGCAAATAAGATTCTTGAGGATATGTTTGCTAGAATCGAAAAAGAGGGTTATACCGCGTTTCCTTATGCAACGGAAGAAGAAAACAAAAAGATTTTTGGCGTGTATGGTTACGTAGATACAATCACTTGGGTTTTATCAACCTGTGTTCTTGCCCGTTATGCAGAGCGCAACGGGGTAATTGATCTCAGCGCCAACGTTCACGAAAGGGTGTTTAAGCTTATTGCTGAAAATTTACATTCTTTGTTAGACGCTCAAAGGAAGGACGGATCTTGGGGCTTTAGAGCAGAAAAGTTAGATAAAGGGGGCAAGGTTAAAGCGCCAACTTCTTCTCTTTATTTTACTTACGCAGTAAACGCTTCTCTTGCAGACTTTTTCAACTACGTTTTAGGAGAAATTGAAGAGGTTGAAGAAGCGAACGAAGAAAATAAAAAAACGGTAAAAATAGAAGCCCGCGACCAAGAGCTTATTGACTATCTTAACGGGAACGGCGGTTTTGACAACGTTGAGGATCAACTTAATTTAACTCGTAAAAACGTTAGAACGTGGATTTTAGAAAAGTGCTTGCCCTTACTTCCCAAAGTTGCATCGTGCACTCCGCTTGAGTCTAACGAAAACGAGAGTTTAGGCGTAGATGAGCAAAGCACGAAAAACTCTTATTCTGGAATAAACTATTTTAACTTATATTACACCTATTTTATTCTCGACCTTATCGTAGATAGCGGAGCAGATAAGTATTACGAAGAGCTTTGCGAAAAAAACAGCGCTGAATTTGAAAGATTGATTGCGCTATACGATAATAACGAAAATAAGTTTCTCTCTGATGCAAATAGAAATTATTTCTTTAGTGAGGGCAAAAGAAAAGAAAACGCACCCAAAGCATGCAAAGAATTTATGGCGCAAGCAATTCACTCCTCTCGCTATCACTATATGAATGCGGCCCGTACGGGTAAAAAGTTTTGGGATGGAACAAATTCAGAGCTTGCCATTAATTGGAATCACGATGATTACGACATCGATGAGAATATTTGTGACGTAAAGCACAATATTACCGAGCCCGCGCTCATTCCCATGGCACTTAGGGTTAACATTCAGTATTGCTACTATATTACGGAGCAAGTAGATGCAACGGTTGACGATTTATTCAAAAAGATAATGGATGATAGAGGCCAAAAGAACGAAGGTAAAGTAGTTAGCGGATTATGGGATACGATTTTCTTTAACCTATTCGTTACCGAGCGTTCTATAGAGGCCTTGATAGACAGTTACGACTACGTTCGTAAGTTTGCAGGCGGTAAAAAAGCTACTCAAAAGGTAGAAGAAAAGCACAGCGAAATTGATAACGCAATAACCGCCCTCGTTCGCCAAGAGGTAGAAAAATCTATTAGTGCGCAAGCGGCCACGGTGGCGGCACCCGCGGTTGAAGCTCAAGCACGTTTTACCGCTGAAGACATTCAGCAAATGGTTAAAAACGAGGTTGCTAAAGCGGTTGCTAAATTAGAAAAAGAAATGCCTACTCAAAAGGCGAGCGCCGTAAATAATGCAAATTTTGCAAGCGTTCAGTCTATAATAGAAAACTTGCAGTATTTTAACGAGGTAGTAAGCACTTACTCCGTTCCTCGTGCAGACGGCGATGAGAACGAACAGCTTGCATATACCTTGATTAATTTACATACCAAACTTGTAAGCGGATATTTAAAAACTCTTTACGCGGTTAAACACGGCGAGATAAACAGGGTGAACAGCGAACAGCTTTTAAGTGGAGATCTTCCTTTTTATAAAGAGGTTTATTCTAAAGCGAGCGACGGGGCTGAAAATAGCGTTCCTAAGTTTGAAAAGGCTATTGCAAAACTCGCGTTCAACGCTATAAACGATCTTTTAGCTACCGACGACGATACCTTGTTTACTACCTTGTATTCACAGCTCAAAAATACAAAATAACGTAAGAAAAAGGGGATGACCAATGGATAATTGTAAATGTTATGCGTTTTATTCGTATAAAGGGGGCTCGGGTAGAACTACCACCTTACTTAATACAACCTTACATCTTATAAACGAAATGCAGCTTTCGCCCGAAAAGCCATTGCTTTTAATCGATGCCGATTTAGAAAGCGCCGGCCTTACCTATTATTTCGACTGTGAGGATAAGTTTACTGATGATTTTCACGAATGTATTCACACGTGTAAGCTATTTAACAGCGTAGAGCCCGTTTTAAGCGATAACAGAGTTTTTGGAACAAGCGGAAGAATTACCAGATCTTTCGACGTTGCCTTAGACGGTTATTTCCGCGCGGAAGAGGGTGCTAACGCACAAACGGTTAATGCCGCTTACGAAAAATGCGAAAAAATGAAAGAAATGTTTGCTGGTATTACCTTACCCGCAAACGAAATGAAGGTTTTTGAGAGGATTGCCGATTGCTGTAACACCGTTAAGGCTGCTCGCACAACCGATAAAAAAACTTTAGACGTAGGAAATAAATATACTTCAAGGGTGGAAGTATTCTTTCAAAAAATTGAAGAAATTCACACTTCAAATAATTCTGCTCAAGATAAAAAGGCTCTAAAAATGCAGGCGATTGAAGAATTTATGCCCGCCACCAAATTTTTAGACGTTTCTAAATATTTTAACGCGCCCAAGGGTACGGTTAAATTTTTGGGCGTAGATATTAAATATACGGGCAAGCGCATTGCTTCCAACGATGACAGTGAAGACGCACTTCGCTACCTTATCGAAAAGAGCAGCGCGCTTAACTACGGAGCGGTAGTTTTAGATAGCGGTGCAGGCGTTCAAAGCTCTGCCGACCTTTTACATCGCGTTTCAGACGTTATCGTTTGCTGTTTGCGCCCATCGCAACAGTTTATCAGCGGAACAAAAACGCAGTATTCCGACTACGGCAATATTATTCGCCGTCAGCGTGAAGAAAAACAAAAAGATTCAAGCAAAAAAACTGTTATTTTACTTCCTACCGCCGTTTCTTGCAACAGTGAAGAGGATAGCGTTTTTGCTAAAGTAAGCTTTAATAAAATAAGAGAAATTGCCAATGCGCATTCTCAATTTATAGACGATACCTTCTGTAACGTTCAAAATTGCATTCACGAAGTATCGTTATTTAAATGGCACGAGCAAATTTTGGGAACGCCCGATTTGCACGCATTAGATGAGGTAGAAAAGCAAGAGCTTAAACAGTACGAAAGCTACGAAGATATGCCCGAGGATGCTAAAAAAGCATTCGATAGCTATAAACTACTCGCTAAAAGGATGAACGAAAACAGTTAAGCAAAAGAGTGAATTAAAATGGATTTATACCAAGAGCTTATACAAAACAATTTAATAACGCCCTCGTGCGCAGAACTTTTATTCGGCAAGCAAGAGGGTAGGGCTATGCGCCTTCGCGAAAGTCGTTTGGCTAAAAAAACGGTTAGATCGGTTAGCGTGTTTTACGCGGCACTCGTTTCGGCTTACGTCGTTGGAGTTGCCTTAAAAAGAGGGGTTACCATTAGAGAGCTGGAAGAATATAAGCCTATTGCCGACGTTATTTACGCCTATTGGTCTGTTGGAACTGAAAGGGGGCTTCATTCTGAAAGAAAGCAAGATGCGCCACATCTTTCATTTTTAAACGAATGCGCTTCATGTAAGGCAACCGATATTGCAGGCGATGGGTTAAAGGATATAGTTTCACTCCTTTCTGCCGTGCATATTAAGGTTGTGGATGATAGCCGTATTATGGAGTTACTTTTTACAAACGAGCAATTTATCGAGTTTATAAAGCAGCTTCCTCTTTTAAAAAATACCGAAGTAGATGCGCAAAGCATGAAGCTTATTATTAAAGGCGAAAGCGAAAGGGTAGAATGCCCGCTTTCTCCATACTTTACCTTTATTAAGGGAAGTGCAGACGACAACGGTTATTTGGTAGAAGAAACGGTTAATGAAATTACCGATGAGTGCTACGTTTTATCTTCAGTTCAAAGGGGAGATAGAGATTATGAGCTCGTATTTAACACCGTTTCGCTCGATAGCAAAAGCGAAATGCCAAAAACACGCCGAATTGGCAGAAAAATAGCGCTTTTTGATAATTTAATACTCGCTTGCCGTGCGGTAGGTATTCAAAAACAATGGTGTAACGACGACTATTGGTGTAATTTTGCGTTTATCAAAAAGCTTGCAAACGTAATTAAACCGGTAATTGAAAAATATTTAGACATACCGTTTTCTATGATGAACGGTGAGGAAATAAAAAAGAAAATAGCCACTCTTTCAAATAGGCTAACAGAAACCGAATATTTTAAAAATCACAATACCATAAACGAGGATAAGCTAGACGCAATTATTTACGAAATGCTTATCACACAAGGCGTTTATAAGAGCATTTTTTCATTCTTTTATACGGCAACCAAGCTACGCAATAAAAGCGAATTTAAGCTGTTATCTCTAATGATGGATGAGTTTTTAAGGATAGGCCTTTTAAATAAGCGCGAAATTGAGGTAAGTATTGCAACTGCCCGTAGCGGAATAGAAACCCATTTGTTTAAATTAGAAAAAATAGTTCAAAAAAACACCAAGGCGTATAACATTAGGGTAAGAGAGATTATCGCTGAAGAATATACCAAGTGTGTTTTAAAGGCTGCAGGTATTAACAACAACAAAATAGTTGCCGATGAAGAAGAGGTTTTATCTATCGACGACTATTACGATATGTTTAAAAATCCCGAAACCAATATTGAGGAAGACGTAACTAAGATTTTTCAATTCCTCAACGCTTTTTACGGCGGGTTAGACGATATCGGCTGGGATTTTGATGAGAAAAAATACGCCGAGGCAATAAGAGAACGCAAAAAATTAAGCGAAGATAATTGCTCTATAGAAGAGCTGTTTAACCAGTTTGAAAAAATTATTTTAAACTCTTCAAAGATTAACGGCGTAGAAAAAACAAAAACCAACGCCGATCATATAATAGGCAGAAACAGTCTTTGCAGTATAGAATCCTTTAGGTTTTTTAAAGACAAATTTTTGATCAATTTAAAGGAAGAAAAACAGCTTCAAGAGATGGGGGCTAATAAAATTCAAAAGCCTTGCATCTTTATAAGTTACAGCCGTGAAGATGATAAAGACTTTAAGATTACTCGCTTCGTAGATCAAATTATTGCTGCGGGGTTTGAGGTTTTCTTCGATAAAGAAGCCATAGCAGCAGGGCAGGATTGGAAGCGAAAGGTAGAAAAAGCTATTTCTGATAATAAAACGGTTGCTTTTTGCCTATTCGTTAGCAGAAATGCGTTAAAGAGCTCTAACGTTTATGACGAGCTAAAGTTTGCTCAAGACGTTGCAGAAAGGCGTTATGCGGGCGATGTGGATCGCAAAGAGCAATTTATTATTCCCATTAATATCGAAGATCAAAATATAGGCGATTATCTGAAAGAATTTAAAGATACCTTCGATGCGAAAAAATATGAAAATCTTTCAAATGTTTCACGCAAGAGTTTTATTACCTTAAGCGATATAAATAAGGTTACTGATATAGCTGAAAAGCTGGCAGACGAGGGCGAGTGGAGCGACGGTGAAATCATAATTAAAAAGCCGCAAACAGACCTCGAGATTTCTTGTGCAAATTTACTTGGCTTTTTAAAGTACGGCGATGATTGGAGACTGACTACCAACTCGGAGATGGTAGAAGAGCATTTTTTTGATGGCAAAAACGGCGAATACGACACCACGCATTGTATTTATCCCGTAGTTGCTTCCGTTCGCGAAACGAGAATTAAGCGCGATAACATCACCGTTATCGGCTACGAAATAATTCGCGGCAAGGGCAGAGATAATAAGGTTTCTAACTATATATTAACCTCTAAAAAGCTTGCGGTAGACGAGTATTATTGCGTTCCCAATTACAAAACTGTGGGCGAAAACTGCTCGTGGATGGTAGAACCGCTTATGATAAGTCACGAGCTTATTACGGGTGGCGGTAAGGAGTAAAATAATGGCAGGCGTAAAAATTAAAAACGGAAAAATTAATTTTTGCTGTAAAATGAACGAATGCTCAAACAGCTGCTGCGGCCCTTTTAGCGGGGTTACCAGCGAAATAAGCAATATCGATAAGCGCCCCTTTGACGAAATCGTTTTAACTAAAGAAGATTACGATAGGCTTTTTAACGCAGGGCTTGCTCATTTTACCGAAACGGGTTACTCTGAAGCAATGCAAAAGCAGTATAAAAAAATGGCCCTTTATCCCGACGGCACTTGCAAGGCCTTTATCGACGGCAGGTGCTCAATAAATAAAAATAAACCCACTCTTTGCAAGGCATTTCCCTTTTATTTCGATATGTTTTCGGGGCTTTGTGCAATAGAATGCGAGGGGTTTAACGACGAAGTTTGGGCAGATATAGAAAAATTTGAAGGCTGCTTTGAAGCGGCAAAGCAAATGTATGAATTTTGGATCGACTTTTACACCAATAAAAACTGAAAATACTCTTAATCAAAGCAAAACTCCGCTTGCTACCGCACTTTTTGAAGAATCAAAAATGCAAAGAGTCGCGTTCGACGTGCCCGGGCATAAGGGCAATTTAAAAGAACTTGGCGATTATTTTGGCGAGCAAGCGCTAATGCTCGATAAAAACTCAAGGGTGAGTATTGATAATATTTGTCAGCCAACGGGCGTTATTTTGCAGGCAGAAAGGCTTGCCGCTCAAGCGTTTAAAGCAAAGCACGCCTTTTTTATGGTTGGGGGAACTACCTCTTCCGTTCAGGCGATGATAATGAGCGCAATACTCCCCGGCGAAAAAATTATTCTGCCCCGCAACGTTCACGCAAGCGTTATAAACGGAGTAATTTTATCGGGCGGAGTGCCCGTTTACGTTAATCCCGGGGTGCACGAAGAGTTTGGCATTCCATTAGGAATGCACCTTAACGACGTAAAAGAGGCAATACTTTTAAATCCCGATGCAAAGGCTATTTTGGTTAACAACCCCACCTATTACGGAGTGTGCTCCGACTTAAAGGGTATAGTTGAATTTTCGCACCGCTACGGATTAAAGGTGTTGGCAGACGAAGCTCACGGTACACACTTTTATTTTGGCGATGAATTGCCTTTATCGGCAATGGCGGCGGGTGCAGATATGGCTGCCGTAAGCATGCATAAAACGGGTGGCTCACTTACTCAAAGCTCACTTTTGCTAATAGGTGACGGAATAGACGAGCAGTACGTTCGCCAAATTATCAATTTAAGCATGACTACGAGCGCCTCATATTTGCTTCTTGCTTCAATAGATATTGCTCGAAAAAAGCTTGCAACCGATGGCAAAAAAATTATCAACAGCCTAAAGGCTCTCTCGCAAAAAACAGTTAAACGGATAAACGAGGGCAAAGTTTTTCGCGCGTTTGAGCGTGAAAAAATGGTAAAAGCCTACGGCGTATACGATTTTGACCCTATAAAAATATCCATAAATACTGAAAAAATAGGGCTCGCCGGCATTGAAGTTTACAATATTTTATTAAATGAATATAACGTTCAAATGGAATTTGGCGATATAAGCAACGTGCTTGCGTTGCCTGCTCTTGGCGATGATGAGCAGAACTTTGAAAGGTTGGTTTTTGCAGTTAACGATATAGCAAAAAAATATTCGGGAAACAACACCCCTAAATATAGGTACGAATATATTCAACCGGTGGTAAAACTCGCGCCGAGAACAGCCTTTTACTTTCCTAAAGAGAGGGTAAATTTAAGTGAGGCAGAGGGTAGAATAAGCGGCGAATTCGTAGCTTGCTATCCTCCCGGAATACCACTTCTCGCACCGGGCGAGCTCATAACCAAAGAGATTATTGAGCACGTTGAGTACAGTCAAAGCAAGGGTTGTAAAATAATCGGCGGCACGGGTAATAAAATAGAAAAAATACAAGTAGTTAAATAACTTTTGGCTTTTGCCAAAAAATAAGGAACGCAGTCAAATGAGATTACGTTCCTTTTTATATGCTCCGTTGCTTTTTAAGCAACCGTTTAGCGTGGCCTTTTAGGCTGGCTGTAATTAGGTAAGGGTATTTATTGTTAAAATTTTGCGGGCGATTATAAAAATATTGCACTAAAAAATGATATCTTTCATATTATATATAATATAGCTAAACCGTTTAGCTACGATAAAATATTTGGTGGCGGTGCTAAAAAGAGGGGGTGATTTATTGTGTAATAGGCTTTTTTATAAAAAGTGCAATGCTGCCGTTTGTCTTGTTAATCATACTCGCGCAAATGCAAAGTGGTAAGCCTTAAGCTTAAAAGAATAAATAAGTTGCTCTATGAGCGCGTTTTCGCACTTTTGAATTTTTTTATTTAAAAAAAGGGCGGATAATATCGATAAGTTGTTAAGAATGTAAAAATATACAAAATCAATTAACAAAAACAGGTTAAAAGAGGTTTTTGTTGGTTAAAAGTGTGAAAAAATCTTTTTTTGGAATAAAAAATTTTAAAAAAATCATCATAAAAGCTTAAAAAAACAAAAGGTAAAAGAAAGTTGTATGTTGCAAAAGTACGGCTATGCTTGCGTTAACCCGCTTTTTGTGGATAAACGCACCAAAATTGTGTTAAAAGAGTGTAGTTATTGGGCAAAACTTGGGTTAATCGACTTATAAGGCAACTTTTTTGTGAAAAACTTGTAAAATTTTTAAATTTTTTCAATTTTTTTTGCGTTAACACTTGATTATTACAAAAATATGTTATATAATGTAAGCGTGATAGGATAGGCGTGCTGTATTGAGCAATCGGCTGCTCGGTAAAACGCGCAAATAATTCTTAAGAGGTAAGATTATGAAAATCTGGTTTGATAGCGAAGGAAAGAGCGCAGGTAAAAAGAGATACTTCGCCGTTGTTGAAGAAATAATGGTTGATAAAGACGGGAAGCCGGTTGGCTATCCTGCATCTTCTGTTGAAGTAGAAGAACCTGTTGTTGAACCTGAAGTTGTAGAAGTTGCTCCCGCTACCGAAGTTGTAGAGGTTGCTCCTGCTGCTAACGATAATAACGTTGCAGAACTCATTACCGACGTTATCGAAAAGGTTGATATAATTATTGATATACTTCTTGCTAACCAAGCTAAACAGGAAGAGCCTGCTGAAGAAGAGGTTGTTGAAGAAGAACCTGTTGAAGAGGTTGCAGAAGAGGTTGAAGAAGCTCCTGCTGAAGAGCCCGCTGAAGAAGAGGTTGTTGAAGAAGAGCCTGTTGAAGAAGAAATCTTCGACGTTTCTGATGAAGACGTTACCATCTACACCAGCTTTGGCGATGAGCCCGCTGAAGAAGAAGCAGTAGCTGAAGAACCCGCAGCCGAGGTTGAAGAAGCTCCCGCTGAAGAAGAAACTGCTGCAGCCGAAGCAGCAATCGTAATGCCCGAAGCAGAAGGCGAAGCAGTAGCAAAAGCTCCCGCTCGCAGAAGCCCCTTCTTTGCCGAAAAGATGATGGCTGCCGACGAAGTATTACAAGATAGATACGATGAGCTTAAGAACTACGCTTTACGTTTCAGAAAGCTTAAAGCAAGAATTTCTAAAAAGTTCGACTCTATCAACCAAGGTAGATTCCAATTCGTTAAACTTTCAGTTGCAGGTAAAACCTTAAAGCTTTACCTCAATATGGATATCAATACAACCGATCCCAAGTTCCACTGCAAAGATATGTCTGATAAGAAGACCTACGTAACCGTTCCTACGTTACTCCGTATTAAATCAGGCCGTGCAGTTAAATACGCAAAGATCCTTATCGATCAATGTGCTGAACAACACGGAATGCTCGAAAGAAGAAAACCCTTCATCGTAGATTCTATGGCTTTAATCGAAGAATCACTTAAAGGTAAAGAAGAACCCGAAGTTGATACCGATACCGAAGTAGTAGACGGCGGCGAAGAATAATAATTTTTCGTATTTAGAGCGATTACAATAAAAACAGTTAAGCGAATTCTTCATTTTTGGAGAATTCGTTTTGTTTAAAGCAAACAATTTGGTTTGTTGCATTAAATTAATTTACTATAACCAATAAAAAGGAGTATTATGCAAATCGCTGGGCTACAAAAACTAACGTTGCTCGATTTTCCCGGTTATACTGCATGCACGGTTTTTACCGGGGGATGTAACTTCCGTTGTCCTTTTTGTCATAACGCGGGGATTGTTTTATCGCCCACTGGCAATTATTCAACTCAACAGATTATTGATTTTTTATCTACCCGACACGGTAAACTCGATGGGGTTTGCATTACGGGGGGAGAACCCCTTTTAAACGACGGCATTGCCGATTTTATTGCGCAAATTAAAAGCATGGGCTTTTTGGTTAAGCTTGATACTAACGGAAGCCGTTACGAAAAACTTAAACTTTTGATCGAAAGCGGCGTTGTTGATTACGTTGCAATGGATATTAAAAACGTTCCTGAAAAATACTCACTTTCTACCGGCGTTAAGTGTAATATAAACGAGGTTTTAAGCAGTGTTGAACTACTTAAAAAGGGTATATGCGATTACGAGTTTAGAACAACCGTCGTTAAGCAATTTAACGAGGTTGAAGATTTTAAGCAAATAGCCGAGTGGTTAAAGGGCGCTAAACGCTATTTTTTACAGCAATTTAACGATTCGGGCAACATTTTAAGGTCAGGATGCAGCGCATATTCTGAAGAAGAGATGCGTAATATATTAAGCGTAGTAAAGCAAAACGGGCTTGAAGTGGCACAGCTTCGAGGGGTTTAAGTATGAATAAAGCTAAAACAGCAAGAATAATAGTCGTTATAGCCGTTATACTTTTGCTTGCCTTATGTGCGGTAATGTTAAAGAGCTGCTCCACCAAGCAAACGCTTATACAGTTTAACGGAAAAATTACCGGTATAGAGGTTGAAGAGGCTGAAAATCGCGTTATTTTAAATATAAGCGGAACAAACGTTAACTTCGTTTGGTATCAATCGGATATCTCGATTGATTTTAGCAAAAGCTTAAACGTTGGCGATGATGTAACTCTTTTCGTGCAGGATAATTATAATAGAGTTAAGCTTGCGCGTATTTATTCTTTAACTGTAAACGGTGAAATTGCTTTTGATAAAGAACAAAGTAATTTTGAAGAAAATAAGCAAATTTCGTATATGTGTGCCGTAATGATAATAACCCTTTGCTGTACGTTATTGTTTGTGGCGTTTAAGCGGCCTTTCAAACAGCCCGTTTATGAAAACGGCTTCGTAATTCGTTTGCCTATAAGCGTGTATTACTCCTCACTTTGTATTCTTACTACGGCACTTGCCGGGGCAATAGCTACGATGATTATTGCGGGCGCTAATGCAAACGCGCGAAAAGTGGCTTTGATTTTGCTTTTAATTGCGGTGTGTTGCGCGATCATGCTTTACGTTTACTTTGCCGAAAGGTTTGTGTTTGACGGGCGTGAATTTGTTTATTATTTGCCTTTTTTAAAGCCAAGGCGGGCTTTGGCAAGTGAAGTAAAGTGCGTTAATTTGTCGCGCGCATTTTTTACAAAGGTAATCTTTGTTGGTAGCGACGGCTCAACCTTAATGCAATTTCGCGATGACGGAAGGGCATTTTTGTCGGGTGAATTTATAAATAAGTTAAAGCAGTTAAAAATCCCGCTTGCAGGCAGTATTTATCGCAAGCAATTTGAAGGTAGTAAGCTGATTGTTGATAGAATCGTTGAAGAAGAGGGGCAAAAAGGCGTGCTTATTCGCTTGCGTTTTTGCAGTGAAGAATATATGCTCTCTTTTAAAGAATGTGAGTGGACCGTGCAAAACAACAAAGGGCAAAATATAGGCAAATTTTCCTCTTTTTACCAATTGGCACACTCAGCTGTTCTTAACGGTTACTGCTTGTTTGATCATTGGGAAAAGGTTGAAGTATTAGCATACTTTAGCTATATTGAAGAGTAAATTTTTAAGTAAAATAAAAAACGTTATTATATTTAACTTTTAAGGATACGTTTATGAAAGAAAATAAAAGAGTAGCGGTGTTTATCGACGCCGAAAATATTTCTGCAAAGTTTGCAGATAGATTGCTTGCTGAGGCATCAAACTACGGCGACGTTATAGTGCGTAGGGTTTTTGCCGATTGGTCCAGCGTGAACGTTCAGGCCTGGAAAGAGGTGGTAAGCAGATATTCACTTATTGCCGAACAGCAGTTTTCTGCAGTAAAGGGTAAAAACTCGGGCGATATTTCGCTTATAATAAACGCGATGATCGTTTTGTTCGAAAAGGATATCGACGTTTTTTGCCTAGCCTCGTCAGATAGTGATTTTACACGCTTGGTGCAAGAACTTCGCGAGCGCGAAAAGGTGGTTATTGGGCTCGGCCTCAAGCAAACGGCGCAAGCCTTCGTTAACGCCTTTTCTGAATTTATTTATTTGGATAACAGCGATCAACCTAAGGAAAAGGCGCCTACAATGCAAAAGGCTGAAAAATGCGAATTTTGTCTTGAGCCCGATCGCCAGGCTGCTTTAAAAGAAATTATAGATAAGTTAATAGAAGAAGACGGTTGGGCGTTATTTGCTCGCATCGCAACTGAAATGAAAAACAAGTTTTCAGACTTCGTGCCAAAAAACTATAACTGTCGCTCGCTTAAGGAGCTTATTACAAAAATTATTCATACTATCGGCAATTACGAAATTCGCACCGGAACAGACGGAACTACGATGTTTTTAATTGCGGGTAGTTCAAATTCTCAAGCTTTGTTAGAAAAAAAAGACCACGTTAGCGAAAAAAAGCAACCACCTAAAAAAACAAGAGCGGTTTTTAAAAACACTAAGGGCGTAAATCGCGGTAAAGCTAAAACAAAGCACTCAACCAAAAAGAAGGATTAAAAAATAATAGGTATAAAAAAGCACGCTACTTATTGCAATTAGCAAAGAGTGGCGTGCTATATTTTATTTATGAGAAAAAGTTGATTTAAAAAGGCAATTATAGGGTGTGCTAAATTTTAATAAGTGCCGTTAATCGCGCTATAGGCCATCTTTTTGCTTATTTATAAAAGCAAAAGAGCGCATAAGCCGTAGTATGTAACTGCAGAAACTAAATCGCTCGTGGTAGAAATTAACGGGCCGGAAGCGGCTGCTGGGTCAACCCCAAGCTTTTTAAATATCATAGGTATCAAGCAACCGTTAAGGCCTGATATGGTAATTGCAACGATCAAGGCAAGAGAAATACAGCCCGATAGGCTAAAAGCTTCGCCCAGCGCTACGTTTTTAAACAGCAGTAAGTAAACGCCTACTATAATAAAGCTTATTAACGCTAAAATAAGGCCGTTAAAAAATGAAATTGCAACCTCTTTTACCATCCTCGTTTTTATAGCCTTTTTATCGTTTTCGGCAATTGCTCTTATTGTAACTGCAAGCGACTGAGTGCCAGCGTTACCGCTCATTCCAAGTGCCATCGGTTGGAAAAAGGCTGCAAGCGGAATTATGGCTATTACAAAATCAAAAGTGCCGATAATTGCCGAAACGGCAAGCCCCAAGCCGAGCAAAATTATAAGCCAAGGTAGGCGGGTTAAAACGTTTTTAATAAGGGGAATGTTTTCTTCCGTAACCTCGCTTTCAGAAACTGCTGCCAGTTTTACGTAGTCTTCAACCATTTCTTCTTCTACGATTTCAACTGCTGAATTACCGGTAAGTGCGCCTATAAGGCGATTATTGGCATCTAAAACAGGCAAAGAGTCTTCTGCGTAGTCTTTAATTTTTTCTAAAACCTCGCTTGTTTTATCGGTTGCGTTTAGGTATGGGTAAGAGGTAATAATAACGTCTTCGAGTTTATCGCTTGCGCGCGCTACAAATAAATCGCGTAAGGGAATAGCCCCCAAGTAAACCTCGTTTTCATCGGCTACGTAAATGGTAGAGATGTTTTGGTTATCGGCGGCTTGCGCAATTAAACTGTTCATCGCCTGCTTAATGGTAAAATTTTGCCTAATAACTATAAAGTCGGTGGTCATTATGCTACCGATCTCATCTTCCTCGTAGCCCGAGATAAGTGCAACGTCTTGAGCGGCTTCTTCATCTAAAAGCTCTATAAGCTCTTGCTTTTTTTCCTCGTTGAGTTCTTCGAGAAGGTCAACCGCATCGCCCGAGTCCATTTCCTCAATAATGTCTGCGGCCTTTTCGCTAGACATTTCTTCAACGAATGGAGCGGGATCGTCGAGGTAACTAAAAATGTCGGAAAGATCTTCGTTAGATAAAACGTTATAAAGCCTTGCCCTTTGCTGTTTTTCAAGCAAGGGAAGAATTTGCGCAACGTCGTTAGCGTGGTAGTCGGTAATCATATCGCGCAGCTTTTGGGCGTGATAGTTTGCCTGTACTATTTGTAAAAGTTCGTTAAGCCTTTCTTCAAGCTGGTTTTCAAACAATTCCAATTCTTTGTTTTCTTCCATTTTAGTCACCTCCTTTTTAGTATAATGATTTAATAAAAGTTAGGCTATAGCGCAATTAACGCTATTTTATAATATTAAAATAAGGGCTGTGCCGTAGTAAAGGGTAATTGCAATTAAATCGTTTAAAGTGGTAATAAGCGGGCCCGATGCAACGGCCGGATCGATTTTTAATTTGTTTAAGGTTATAGGAATTAAACAACTAGTAAGTGAAGAAACGGTAGTTGAGGTAAGCATCGAAAAACCTACGGCAAAGCTTATTTTTAAGCACAGATCTAAGCTTCCTTGCTGTGTTATAAGTGCAAACACGCAAACGACGGCTGCCGTTGCAATGCCCATAATTAATCCAATTAAAAAACCTGCTTTAAGTTCCTTTAAAACGAATTGGCGCTGTTTTTTGCCAGATAAGTCATCGTCAGAAAGCGCACGAACGGTAACTGCCAGCGTTTGAGTTCCCGTATTTCCGCACATCGCCGAGATAAGCTGTTGGAAGCTAACGATAAATGGCAGGCCCACGACTACCGCTTCAAAAACGCCTATGTAAGCGCCTATAAAAATATCTAAAACGAGTAAAACTATTAGCCAAGGAAGCCTATTAACAACGCCTGAAAAAATACTTTTAACGGCTCCCTTTTCGTCTTCGTCCGTGTCGGACAAACCTGCAAGTCTTGCGTAGTCGTCGGTTAAGTCTTCATCTACCGCTTCCATAACGTCTTCGCTAGTAAGTGCGCCTATAAGGCGATTATCGGCATCTAAAACGGGTAATGAATGCTCTGCGTATTCTTTAATATCTTCTAAAACGTCGGCAATTTTATCGGTTGCGTTGAGGTGTGGAAATTCGCTTATAATAATATTGTTAAGCTGTTCACCGGCTCTTGCAATAACCAAATCTCTCAACCTAATTGCACCCATGTAGCAATCGTTTTTGTCGGTAACGAAAATGGTGGTAATGTTTTCGGTATCGGCGGCGTCTGCAATAACCTTGCGCATGCCCGCCTTTATCGACATATCGCAGTAAATTTGTGCGTAGTCAGTTGTCATTTTGCTACCGATTTCATCATCTTCGTAGCCGGTAATAAGGGCAACGTCTTGAGCGGCTTCTTCATCTAAAAGCTCTATAAGCTCTTGCTTTTTTTCTTCGTTGAGCTCTTCAAGAAGGTCAACCGCATCGCCCGAGTCCATTTCTTCAATAATATCTGCCGCTTTTTCGCTTGAAAGCTCTTCAACGAAGGGTGCGGGATCTTCGAGATAACTAAAAATATCAGATAGGTCTTCATCTGATAAAACGGAGTAAATCGTTTTTCGCTGTTCTTTAGTTAAAAGGGGTAATAGATCGGCAATATCGTTTGCGTGGTAAGATAAAAGCTCATCGGCAAGCTGCTTGCCCGAAAAGGTGCTAACTATTTGAATAAGTTGGGCTATATATTCGTTATTGCCACTTTCTTCTGCAATAATGCTATTTAATTTTTCATCTTTTTCTTGCATTTTTTAGCACCTCCTTTTGCGCGAGTATAAGTTTTGCGCATTATTAACACACAGTTTTTTGTTAAAAAACGTGTAAATAAAAACTATAATAAGTTTAAAATTGCTATAATTATAAATAAAAAGGGTAAAAAAAGGTCCGCCAAAACTGACGGACTCTTAATTGTTTAAATCAAAGACGTTCGCCTGCTTTATATATTAAATTTTAATATAAGCGCGTGTAATTTACTACACGGGGGCTGGTCTGATTTCATAAATTCCTCTTAAAGTAAAATAATGTTTTTAAAAATTAATTAAAGCTTATGCTGCTTGAACCTCGGTTAAGGTGTATGCAAACGAGCCGAGCGAATAGGGGAGTTGGGTTTCCATATAAACCAATCTCTTTCTGTCGTTTTCGTAATCGCCGCTGTAATAAAGCTTTATTGGGTTACCCGAAAAAGTATCCGTAATAGAAAGGGTAACTATATAGGTATTAAAGGTTTTTTCTTTAATCTCTCTGCCGTTAGAAACAAAGTTTTGTATTTTAAATTCTTTTGTGGGCGCGCTTGATTCTACGCTAACACTCATAGACAAAACTTTTTGAGCAAGCGCATCAATAGTGGTAAGGCCTTTATAAAATCCGCTTTCTAAAGTGCTTGCGCGTGGGATGAATATTAGGCTTTCGTTGTCAAAAAAAGTTGAACTATTGTATTTTTCGTATTCGCGCGTGCTTTTTTCTATTGCGTAACCGTTAGTAGTGCTATCTTCTCCGGTTTGAGCGTTGCCGGGCGTAGTTGTAACGGTAGCTACGTGCTTTTCGCGATCGTAAGAGCTTTCTACACTATATTCAAAATTAACAAAGAGAACGCTATTTCCCGATTTTGCGGGGGTGGTAGAGCGAACGTACTTTTTACTGCTTATCGGAGTTAACTTATCGTTAAAGCCCAGAAAGTAAACTTCAGAGGTTTGAACGTCGTTAACAGGCTGAACTGTATCGCCAAAGGTATAATTGCCGCTAATTGTAAGGCTAGTTGTAAATTTATAGCAGTCAGTGCCGTTTAAACTTTCGTTGGTGAGTGTGGTTACCATGTTGCCAACTAGGTTTGCCTGAAGAGTGGTTTCGCCTTCAACGGCAGAGGGCGAAGGAACGAATTGCACGCTATATACGCATGTTTCGTTAACCGAGCCAACTGTTCCCACTTCTTTGCTCGCAAGCCAAAATGATCCGCCGAAGATATTATAAGTTTTTGTCTCTTGCATGCATGCAGAGCCGGTTAGCATAACCGCTGTTAGCGCGCAAACGAGAGCGCTTTTTAAAAATTTCATTTAGTCACCTATAGAATAATATATTTAACTAAATTATTATAACATCTATTGCGAAAAAGAGCAACCTTTTTGTGTCAAAACCAAAAAAAGTGCAAAAAAGAAAAAAATTTTGTGCACTAACAAAAAAAATACTTAAAAACGATTGTGTTAAGTGCCATTTTCGTGTATAATATAAGCGAAAATTAGAACTGTTTTATGGTGAATAATGAAAAGTAAAAAAGAAAAACATCCCGCTAAGCGAAGCCTATGGTTTAAATGCTTTAAGGTTATACTTCTACCTTTTATCAGAAAACCGCGTTTCGTTTATCTTGGCGAGCAGTTTGCGGATAAAGCGTTGGTTATAAGTAACCATATCGGCGCAAAGGCTCCGCTTACCTTCGAGCTGTATTTTCCCAAACTGTTTAGATTTTGGGGAACGTACGAAATGAATTCAAGCTTAAAAGAGGTGTATAAATACCTTTCAGAAGTGTATTACGGCAGAAAAAAACATTGGAATATAGTTGCATCTAAGCTCTTTTGTTTAATAGCTGCTCCTCTTGCTTATCTTTTTTATCGCGGCCTTAAGCTTATTTCTACATATCCCGATTACCGCTTTAAAAACACTTTAAAAGAAACGGTAAAAACCCTTGAATACGATTGTAACATCATCGTTTTTCCCGAAGATTCTTCAAACGGTTATTTTGATGAAATTACCGAGTTCTTTGCAGGCTTTATAACTTTAGCAAAATACTGTTACAGGCAGGGAATGGATCTTCCCATTTACGTTACCTACCTTCGCAGAAAAGAGGGTGTTTACGTTATCGATAAGCCAATTAAAACGTCAGAGCTTTTAGCTACGGGCCTTTCTAAATACGAGCTTGCCGAAAAACTTCGCAATAGGTGTAACGAGCTTGGCGCAATTTCTTTGGAAGAGTTTGAAAATCAAAATAACTAAAAAGTAACAAAGCCGGCGAGTTTTTCGTCGGCTTTTTAGTTAATAAAACTAAAATAACGGCTTTTGTTTTAATGCCGTTTTGTTTTAAGTGGCTTTAATCGCGTTATAGGCGCACTTTTTTATATTGTGAGGGCTGATAAAAGGGGTGCTTTTTATATAAATTTTTAAAATTGCTTGACCGTGTGGGTGTTAAGTGATATAATAAATGCAAAAGGAGTGGGTGGATATGAACAAAAGTATAAAATTATTGGTTTTAGTAATAACCGTGATGCTCGCGCTGATTGCAGCCGGCTGTGACTGGACCTACCTTCCTTATTGGGAAGGCGACCGATTTGAGTATTCTACTGAGGATTTTAGAATAGAAAGCGACAAGGAGGGCGGTTTAGCTATCGTTGCGCTTACGGCTGAGGCAAAATTTAAAAGGCAGCTCACCATACCTTGCTACCTTCAAATAGAAGGAGAACAAAAGCAAATAAGCAAAATAAATTTGTCGTTTGATAAAAACGTTTACTTAAAAAAGGTTGTGGTTGAAAACCCCAATTTTGACCTTTCGGTTTTAAAAGAATGCAAAAATTTGGTATGTGTTCAAATAGATAGCTCGTTGATAAACGATCCCGATAATTTTTTAAATTCTTTTAGCGGATTAACCGTTTATATCACGGGTGAACAGCGCGATTTTTCAAGCTGTGAGTTCTATAAAAATAATAACGTATATCAAGAAAATGCGCCAACACAAAAAATAAGCGATGGCTCGCAAGGTCATTTAATTCAATGGGCGATAATCGGCTTGCAGGGGATTTTGTTTATTATTTTGCTTTGCTGCTTTATATTTAACCGTGTTGAAATCACTAGTGCGGTAGAGTTTGTATTGGCACTTATTGCTCTTGTTTTAGGCGTAGTTTATTTTGCTGTGGTAATACTTATTCAAATGTTTAACATCGTTAACTTAAGCGTTTGGCTTATAGGTTTACCGCTGGTTTTTCCCTTGCTGTGTACCGTTGTTGCCGATAGATTTTACCTTACCAATAAAAAACTGATAAGCGTGTTAACTAAGGGTGCTAAAATTGTTGCGTACGTTATAGTTGCATTGTATTTTATTTTAGGTGGGGCACAAAGCTTTGCCGTTATAAGCATTATTTCGTTGGCAATATTAACGGCGGCATTGTATTTTACGCTTGATTTTCATGAAGAGCTGTTAATTGCAATAGTGAGCGTTGTGGCTTTGCTGCTTGCTTCAGTTGCTCCTTATTTACTGCATTTATTAGTAGCCTTTGTTCTTGCCGATAAAACGGCATTTTGGTTAGCGTTAGTCGCTTTGGTAATTTTAGGCTTCGTAATTTATATACTTTGGCATGTAGGCTTTTCTTGCGGAGATATAGAATTTAGTGGAGCAGGCTCAGCAAGCGATAGGTATAGCGATAACGGTTACTCAAGCGCAAGCTCGGCAAGCGGGCGCGAGGTTAAAAATGAAATCAGTTTAGATAGCAATAATATATTTGACTATTTGTTTGACTTTACCGACTACAAACTGCCCTACGATTGCCGTTGGGAATCAAGGCCGTATATTAGCCAACGCGGTAACGTGATTAAGTTAAGCGGATCAATTGATTTGGGCGAGGCAACCGAGTTTGAGGCAGAAGAGTTAAAGCGTGAATGTAACAAACGAATTATGGAGCAGATTAAAGCAAGAATCCGTGCCCATTGCGAAAGGTACGATACCGATTACAGCGGTTATGAAATTGAAACGAATATAACCTATACTTACGAGGATTAAAGTGCCTTTAATCGCGTTATAGGTGGGCTTTTGTGTTTTTATCTGCAAAAAATAAAGCAAAAAAACCAAGCTTAAGCGTTGGTTAAAAGATATTTGTTTTCTTTAACGAACCAAACGAAAGGTGTAAATTATTTTAAGGAATAAAATATTAAAATGAAAATTTGGTTAGACGACGTACGCCCCGCTCCCAGCGGTTTTGAACTTGCATTAAGCGTAAATCAAGCTAAAGCGCTCGTTTTAAAGGCAGAAGAGAAAGGGGTTAAAATAGAGTTAATCGACTGCGATCACGACTTAGGCGATTATTATTTGGACGGGGGCGATGGAATCAAGCTTTTGGATTGGCTGTGCGAAAGGAGAACCTTTTACCCCATAGCTCTCCATACGGCAAACCCCGTTGGTCGCGATAATATGCAAAGGTTAATAAATCGCTATTGGAATCAGGATTAATAGCTTAGCTATATGCCGTTAATCGCGCTATAGCCTTACATTTTTAAATAAATAAAGAAAAAACCACTCGAAATGCGGTATGCAAGCGGGTGGTTTTTTGTTATATTAGATTTTTTTTACTGAACAAAATGCTTGAACGGCTATTGCTTCCTCGTTGCCTATAATGCCTGTTTTTTCGGTGGTGGTGCAGGTTATGCCAACTTGGCTTTTATCTATACCCAAAGCGTTTGCAAGGCTTGCAGTTATCTCGTTTACGTAAGGTGCTAATTTTGGCTTTTGTGCCATTATAACGGCCGAGAGGTTATTTGGTGCGTACCCTTGATTTTTAACCATTTGCAATACGCGCTCTAACAAAATCATACTGCAAATACCCTTGTACTGCTCGTCTTGATCGCTAAAGTGATATCCGATATCGCCAAGCGAAAGGGTAGAAAGTAGGGCGTCGCATACGGCGTGAGTTAAAACGTCGGCATCGCTGTGCCCTAAAAGCCCTTTATCGTGCTTTATGGTAATTCCGCCGAGTATTAACGGGCGATTTTCTACCAAGCGATGTAGGTCGAACCCCGTTCCAACGCGTACCGTTTTTTCGCAAAAATCAAAGTCGTTGGGGTTTGTTAGCTTTGCGTTATTTTCTTCTATTATTACCGGATGAACGCTCGCTACGTATTTACAGTAAACGCCCGCCTCATCGGTAAAGTTTTCGTCGTCGCCTATTTTTGAGTATGCAAGCTTTAATTTATCGGTAAAAAATGCTTGTGGGGTTTGCAACAAAAGCATATCGCTTCGGCTTGTTTTTTGTATTTCGCCGTTGGGCAGCAAGGTGGCAATCGTATCCGTAGGTTGGGTAGATGCAACCCCCGTTCCAAATTGTAAAACAGAGTCTATAAGGCGATTAACGGCATTTTCGGTAATAAAAGGGCGCGCTCCGTCGTGAACTAAAACAATATCTCCGCAAGTTGCGTTAAGTGCGTTTTGCACAGATTGAGTTCTGCTTTCGCCACCCAACACTACGGTAATGGGCGTGTTAAACGAGCCCGAAAGTTTAGTAATTTTGTAAAAATCGTTTTCGTTTGCAGCAATAACGATTTGGCTAATTCTTTCTACCTTGTCAAACGTGCTTATCGTATTATAAATAACCGATTTACCGTTTGGCATAATTGCAAATACTTTGTTGTTATTAAGTTGTGATCTTATGCCCTTGCCGGCGGCGGCAATAATGGCGGTAACGGTATAATTTTTCAAAACGATGCTATATCCTTATTATAATATTACGCGTGAGAAAAGGGGAGTTAATTTTATTCGTTGATAATTTGGTAAAGAGTACAAGCTTCTTCTTTTTTAACCGTTTCTTTTAAGGCTAAAACCTTAAATTTGAGCGTTCCGCCGCCAAAGCGAAGCTCAACCACGTCGTCAACCTTTAACGAATAGGCCGGCTTAACCTCTTTACCGTTAACGCTAACTCTTCCGCCGTTGCATGCGTCGTTTGCAACGGTGCGCCTTTTAAGTATTCTCGAAACCTTTAAAAATTTATCAATTCTCATAAAAAAGCCTTAATTTTTATATTTAATCAAACGCAAGCTATAAGCGTTGGTTATAATAAGCCTAAAGTTGGCGTTTTTTTGCAAAAAGTTATTAAGCAACGGATATATTTTTTGCCAAATAAGTAATTTTTTTACTCTTTTTATTTAAAACGCAAAAAAATAGAAAATTTGACAAAAAAATAAAAAAATTGTTAATATGAAGTGTTATTTTTGCTTGACATATTGTTTACTTTACATTATAATAGTATAATGCTAAAATTCTATAATTGTGCCTTTATGCCGTTTTTTATAAAAAACGGCAATAAAAAAAGGGTTGCAAAGCATAGAAATATCTTCAAAAACAACTGTATTATACAATACTTTTGCCTAAAAAGCAACAGCTGATTTACAGTTTTTTGAAAAAAGGAGTGTATTAATTTAATGCCACGAAATTTAAGGACTGAAAAATTTGGTAGAATTGAGAGAAAAACCTTTTCTAGAATTCAGGAAGTACAGCCTATTCCCGATCTTATCGAGATTCAAAAAGACTCGTACGAAACCTTTATTAAAGAGGGTATTCAGGAAGTATTTGAAGACTTTTCTCCCATAACCGACTTTTCCGATCACTTTGAGCTTTACTTTTTAGACCATACTCTTGGAACAGAGCCCAAATACAGTGAAAAAGAGTGTAGAGACAGAGACGTTAACTACGCCGTTAAGCTCACCGTAAAGGTTCGCCTCGTTAACAAGGTAACCAACGAGGTAATGGATAAAGAGGTATTTATGGGCGAGCTTCCCAAAATGACCGAAACGGGCTCGTTCATCATCAACGGTGCAGAAAGGGTAGTAGTATCCCAGCTCGTTAGAAGCCCGGGTGTATACAACGGCAACACCTTAGACCGTTCGGGAAAGAAGCTTTTTAATACTACGGTAATTCCTAACCGCGGTGCGTGGCTTGAATATGAACAGGATTCTCAAAACGTTTTATGGGTACACGTTGATAGAACGAGAAAGATTACTGCAACGGTACTTTTAAGAGCGTTGGGCTTTGGTACGGATAAAGATCTAGACGAGCTTTTTGCAGGCGACGAAATGATTCGCGCTACTATGGAAAGGGATACCGCAAAGAGCGAAAACGAGGGCTTATTCGAGCTTTACAGAAGGCTCCGTCCCGGTGAACTTCCCACCGACGAAGCAGTAAAACAGCACCTTAAAAACCTGTTCTTTGATTGCAAGAGATACGATCTTGCTAAGGTTGGCAGATATAAATACAATAAGCGCCTCAATATGGGTGTACGTTTAGTAGGTTTAACCGCACACGACAACATCGTTAATGAAGACGGTGAGGTTTTGGTAAGCGCAGGAGAGGTTATCTCTTACGAAAAGGCTAAACTCGTTCAAAACAGCGGTATTAACGAAGTATTCGTTTCAGTAAACGGAAAACCCCATAAGATTATCGCTAACAACACCGTTGATTTTGAAGCGGTAACCGGCGTTTCTCCTAGACCTTTCGGCTTAATCGAAACGGTTTATTATCCCGTACTTAAATTCTCTAAAGAGGTAAGAGAATATGCGGATAAAGCAGGGGTAGAAGAGGCTGCAAATCATTATATTAACGAGATCAACCACTTATACTACACTGAAGAAACCTTTACTCCCGCAGGAGTTGAAGAAAGAGCGGAAGATAGAAAGCAGGCTGAAAAGCGCAGAGTGCTCCGCAACCGTTTTGTTGAAGCTTGCCAAAGCTTTTACGAAATTTTGGAGGCTGGCGTTCCCGAAAAACTTACCTTTGAACAAAAGAAGGTATGCCGTCCTCTTTTAGATAAGCTCAATCATAAACACATCACGGTTGACGATATCGTAGCAACCGTATCTATAAACATCGACCTCAACTACGGAATCGGAACGGTTGATAATATCGACCACCTCGGCAACCGCCGCGTTCGTTCTGTAGGCGAACTTTTACAAAACCAATTCAGAATTGGTATTACCAGACTTGAAAGGGTAATAAGAGAAAGAATGAGCACTCAAGATCCCAAGGAAATTACTCCCGAGGCTCTTATCAACGTGCGCCCCGTAAGCTCTGCTATTAAAGAGTTCTTCGGTTCTTCACAGCTTTCACAGTTCATGGATCAAACCAACCCTATTGCAGAACTTACCCATAAGAGAAAACTATCTGCATTAGGCCCGGGCGGTTTAAACAGAGAACGCGCAACGTTCGACGTTCGTGACGTACACTATACTCACTACGGCAGAATGTGCCCGATAGAAACCCCCGAAGGTCAGAATATCGGTCTTATTACTTCACTTTCAACTTTTGCAAAGGTTAACGAATACGGCTTTATTGAATCTGCATACCGCAAGGTAGAAAAGGGAACGGGTATCGTTACCGACCAAGTTGACTACCTAACTGCAGACGAAGAAGACGCTTTCATCGTAGCACAGGCAAACGAGCCTATCGATGAAAATAACAAATTTGTAAATCACCGCGTATCTTGCCGTCGCCGTGAAGAAATAACCGAGGTTGCTCCCGAAGAAATCGATTATATCGACGTTTCTCCCAAGCAATTGGTATCTGTTGCAACCGCGCTTATTCCCTTCCTTGAAAACGACGATACCAACCGTGCTCTCATGGGCTCGAACATGCAACGTCAGGCAGTTCCTCTATTGAAGCCTGAAAACGCTATCGTAGCAACCGGCGTAGAAGCGAAGATTGCTTACGACTCGGGCGTTATGGTTATCGCTAAAGAGAGCGGTACGGTTATGCGCGCAAGTGGCGAAGAAATCGTTATTAAAGATGAATTCGGCGCTGATCACGTATATAAACTCAAAAAATTTGAAAGATCAAACCAAGGCACTTGTCTTAACCAAAGACCTATCGTTTTTGCAGGCGATAAGGTAGAAAAGGGAGATATTTTGGCCGATGGTCCCGCAACTTCAAACGGCGAGCTTTCTCTCGGTAGAAACATTCTTATAGGTTTCATGACCTGGGAAGGTTACAACTACGAGGACGCGATACTTCTTTCTGAAAAACTCGTTCAAAACGACGTATTTACTTCAATCCACATTGAAGAGTACGATACCGAAGCACGTCAAACAAAACTTGGCGATGAAGAAATCACGAGAGATATTACCAACGTAGGCGAAGACGCTCTTAAAGACCTCGATGCCGACGGTATTATCAGAGTAGGCGCAGAGGTTTGCTCGGGCGATATTCTCGTTGGTAAGGTTACCCCCAAGGGCGAAACCGATCTTACCCCTGAAGAAAGACTTCTCCGCGCAATTTTCGGCGAAAAATCAAAGGACGCAAGAGATACTTCACTCCGCGTTCCTCACGGTGAAGGCGGTATCGTAGTAGACGTAAAAGTATTCACAAGAGAAAATAAAGACGAGCTCGCACCCGGCATCAATAAGCTGGTACGAGTAAGCATCGCTCAAAAGAGAAAGATCTCCGTAGGCGACAAAATGGCAGGTAGACACGGTAACAAGGGTGTTATTTCAAGAATTTTACCCGAAGCTGATATGCCTTTCCTTGCAGACGGTACTCCTTTACAGATCGTTCTCAACCCGTTGGGCGTTCCTTCACGTATGAATATCGGTCAGGTGCTTGAGGTTCACTTAGGCTTAGTTTGTAAAGAACTCGGCTGGAAGATAGCAACCCCCGTATTCGACGGTGCAAACGAAAAGGATATTCGCGAATTACTCGATGAAAACCACTTCGTTAATCCTTACGGCGACGTAGACGGTAAGGTTCAATTATACGATGGCAGAACGGGCGAGCCCTTTGAAAACAGGGTAACCGTAGGCCAAATGTATATGATTAAGCTTCACCACCTCGTTGACGATAAGATCCACGCAAGAAGCACCGGTCCGTACTCACTCGTTACTCAACAGCCCCTTGGCGGTAAGGCACAATTCGGTGGCCAACGCTTTGGCGAAATGGAAGTTTGGGCACTCGAGGCATACGGCGCTGCACACATCTTGCAAGAAATCCTTACCGTTAAGTCAGACGACGTAGTAGGTAGGGTAAAAACTTACGAATCAATCGTAAAAGGTAACGATATAAGCGAGCCGGGCATTCCCGAATCGTTTAAGGTATTACTCAAAGAAATGCAGAGCTTGGCGTTAGACGTTAAAGTACTTAACGAAAATAACGAAGAAGTTTCGCTCAAGAGCCTTACCGACGACGATATCGAAATGCATCCCATCCATCGCGAAAGAGAACATTACGAAGAAGTTAAGATTGACGACGTATTCGGAACTAAAGAAGAAGGTCTTATCGATTCTACCGAAGAGCCTTCTATTGAAGAAGAAATCGCAAACATCTTCGACGATATGGATCAATTCGATGATGACGACAAGTTCTCGTTCAAGTCAAGCACGTTATTTGACGACGACTACGACGATGATGATTTCGGCGACGACGACTAATAAAGGGAGGGTATTAAATGTTTGAACTTAATAACTTTGATTCTATTCAGATAGGTGTTGCATCTCCCGAAAAGATAAGAGAATGGTCTTACGGCGAGGTTACCAAGCCCGAAACCATTAACTATAGAACGCAAAAGCCCGAGCGCGACGGCTTATTCTGCGAAAAGATTTTCGGACCGACTAAAGACTGGGAATGTCATTGCGGTAAATATAAGAGAATCAGATACAAAGGTATCATATGCGATAAGTGTGGCGTAGAGGTTACCAAAGCAAAGGTAAGACGTGAAAGAATGGGGCACATTGAGCTTGCTGCCCCCGTTTCACACATTTGGTATTTCAAGGGCGTTCCTTCAAGAATAGGCCTTATGCTCGATATGAGCCCCAAGGCTTTAGAGCAAGTGCTTTATTTTGCTTGCTACGTAGTTCTTGATCCCGGTCAAACCTCTTTAACCTATAAACAGGTTCTTCATGAAAAAGACTATCGCGACGCTATCGACCAATTTGGCGAAGATAGCTTTAAGGTAGGCATGGGCGCTGAAGCTATTAAAGAGCTTTTAATGGCTATCGACTTAGATAAAGAAAGCGCAGAGGTTAAAAACGTAATCGAAACTACCCCCAGCGGTCAAAAGAGGGTAAAGGCAGTTAAGAGAATAGAAATTATCGAGGCATTCCGCAAGAGCGGAAACCGCCCCGAATGGATGATTTTAGACGTACTGCCCGTAATTCCTCCCGAACTTCGCCCCATGGTGCAGCTCGACGGCGGAAGATACGCAACCTCAGACCTTAACGACCTTTACAGAAAGGTTATCAACCGTAACAACCGTTTAAAGAGATTAATGGAGCTCGGCACGCCCGACATCATTATCAGAAACGAAAAGAGAATGCTTCAAGAAGCAGTAGACGCTCTTATCGATAACGGTCGCCGCGGTAAAGCGGTAAGCGGCCCCGGTAACAGAGATTTAAAATCGCTTTCAGGTATGCTTCGCGGTAAGCAAGGTCGTTTCCGTCAGAACCTTCTCGGTAAGCGTGTAGACTATTCAGGTCGTTCGGTTATCGTTGTAGGCCCTGAACTTAAGATTTTCCAATGCGGCTTGCCCAAAGAAATGGCTATTGAGTTATTCAAGCCTTTCGTAATGAAAAAACTCGTTGAGTCGGGCAAGAGCCACAATATAAAGAGCGCAAAGAGAACGGTAGAAAGAATGAATCCCATCGTTTGGGATATTCTTGAAGACGTAATTAAGGATCACCCCGTTATGCTCAACCGTGCTCCCACACTCCACCGCTTGTCTATTCAAGCGTTCGAACCCGTTCTTATCGACGGTAGGGCAATTAAGCTTCACCCCTTGGTATGCGGCGCGTTCAACGCAGACTTCGACGGCGACCAGATGGCAGTACACGTACCCTTATCAATAGAAGCGCAGGCAGAAGCAAGATTTTTAATGCTTTCTTCTAACAACATTTTAAAGCTTTCTGACGGTAAGCCGGTTATGTCACCCACGCAAGACATGGTACTTGGTTGCTACTATCTTACCATCATTAGAAGAAAAGACGGTGTAAGATATCGCGACAGATTAAAGGGTATGCCCAGTGCGCTTAACGATAATAGCGACTGCTCAACCTACGACGACAGATTTGTTGAAGACGAAAACGGCGATCTTTATACTGCTCCTTTATACGCAAGCGAAGATGAAGCACAGCTTGCTTATCAAACCAAACAGGTTTCTTTACAAGACGAAATTTGGGTAAGAAGAACGGTAGAAGATACTCCTTTTGGTAAGGTTACCGGTATAATTAAAACAACCGTGGGTAAACTTATATTTAACGGAATCGTTCCTCAAGACCTCGGCTTTATTGAAAGAAAAGAAGCTAAGGATTACGTTAAACTTGAAATCGACGGATTGGTTGGCAAGGGTCAATTAAAGAAAATCGTAGACGCATGCTTTAGAAGAAAGGGAACGGTTTGCGCTGCAGACACCCTCGATAATATTAAAAATTTAGGTTATAGATATTCAACGGTAGGTTGCATTACCACCAGCGTATTCGATATGCATATTCCCGATACCAAGCACGAATACGTTGCAAAGGCAGGGGAAGAGGTAATAGCAATCGAAGGTCTTTACAACAAAGGCTTTATTACCGATGAAGAAAGATATAAAGAAGTTGTTAAAACTTGGTCAGACGTTACTGCAAAGGTTACCGACCTATTAAAGGCTAACCTCGATGAGTTCAACCCCATCTGGATGATGGCTAACTCTGGTGCGCGTGGTTCTATCGACCAAATTAAGCAGCTTGCAGGTATGCGTGGTCTTATGACTAACCCTAACGGTAAGGTTATCGAAATTCCCGTTAAATCTTCATTCCGTGAAGGTCTTTCGGTATTAGAATACTTTATTTCTTCACACGGTGGTCGTAAAGGTCTTGCAGATACCGCATTAAAAACGGCTGACTCGGGTTATCTTACCCGTAGGCTCGTTGACGTTGCTCACCACGTAATCGTTCGCGATGACGACTGCTTTGCAACTCTTGGCGAAAAACCCAAGGGAATGGTAGTTTCGGCAATTCGCGACTACAAGGGCGGCGTTATTGAAAAGCTTGAAGACAGAATCGTTGGCAGATACACCATCGACGACGTAACCGATAGCGCAGGTAACGTAATCGTTCCCGGCGATACCATGATTTCTGAAGAACAGGCAAAGGCTATCACCAAAGCGGGAATCGAAAGCGTTTTAATCAGAAGCGTATTTACCTGCCGTGCTAAAAACGGCGTATGTACTAAATGTTACGGTAAGAACATGAGCACCAACAACGAACCCGTTAACAAGGGCGAAGCAGTTGGTATTATAGCAGCTCAATCAATCGGCGAACCGGGTACTCAGCTCACCATGAGAACCTTCCACACCGGCGGTATTGCATCTACGGGCGATATTACCCAAGGTCTTCCCCGTGTAGAAGAACTTTTTGAAGCAAGAAAACCCAAGGGGCAAGCTATCGTATGCGAAATTTCGGGTAAGGTTACCATTGAAGAGCGCGATAACTTACGCCACGTAATCGTTCGCGATAACGATACCGTAAAAGATTATGCAATTCACTTTAGAGCAGAATTACTCGTTAAAGACGGAGAATTTATAGAAGTAGGTAAGGTTCTTACCGGCGGCTCGGTATACCCGCAGGATATTTTAAAAACCAGCGGTCCTAACCCCGTTCAAGATTATATCTTACGCGAGGTACAATCGGTATACCGTTCACAAGGCGTTGACATTAACGATAAGCACGTAGAGGTAATCGTTCGCCAAATGCTCCGCAAGGTAAGAGTAGAAAACTGCGGCAACACCGATTTACTCCCCGGCGAATACGTAGATATCTTCCGCTTTGAAGAAGAGAATAAAAAAGCTCTTGAAAACGGCGGTAGACCTGCAACGGCAAAGAGAGTATTGCTCGGTATAACCAAGGCGGCTCTTGCAACCGAAAGCTTCTTATCTGCAGCTTCATTCCAAGAAACTGCAAAGGTATTAACCGAGGCTGCTATCAAAAATAAAGTTGATCCGCTCGTTGGTCTTAAAGAGAACGTTATTATCGGTAAGCTTATTCCCGCAGGTACGGGCGTAAGAGATTACAAAACGTTAAATCCTCAATTAATTGCACCGGTTATTGAAGAAATACCCGAAATTGAAGAGGACGACGAGTAATTTTGCATAAAACCGCAGTAAAATTGTTTGACATAAACAATTAAAGATGTTAAAATTAATTAGTTAGCGGGTATAAGAATCCGCTCGAATAAAAATTTATTATGCTTCTTTAACGGGTGGCGGATAGTTTTTATCCGCCAAACGCAAGAGATATTCCGAATTATTCAAAGGAGGTAAAACATGCCAACAATTAACCAGTTAATCAAACAAGGTAGAACGACGGCTATTAAAAAGAGCAAATCGCCTATTATGGACAGTTGTCCTCAAAGACGTGGTGTTTGTCTTTCAGTAACCACTACCGCTCCCAAGAAGCCTAACTCGGCTTTACGTAAGATTGCAAGAGTACGTTTGACCAACAAGCAAGAAGGTACCGTTTATATTCCCGGCGAAGGTCACAATCTTCAGGAACACAGCTCGGTACTTATCCGTGGCGGCAGAGTAAGAGACTTACCTGGTGTAAGATATCACATCATCCGCGGCACACTTGATACTGCAGGCGTTGCTAAACGCAGACAGTCACGTAGCAAATACGGCACAAAACGTCCTAAATAATCAATCTTAAAATTTAAAACCCCTACTTATTCGGAATAAATCTTGTTACAGCCCGATAAAAGTAGGCAGTATTCCGAAAGGAAGAAGGTTCGCATTAAATTGCGATAGCTGTACTGAGGGCAAAGCCCTAAAATATTAAAGGAGGATATTAATATGCCAAGAAGAGGAGGCGTCCCCAAAAGAGACGTATTACCCGATCCTATCTACGGAAGCACGGTTGTTACTAAATTAATCAACCAAATCATGTTAGATGGTAAAAAGGGTACGGCGCAAAGTATCGTATACGAAGCGTTTGATATCATGAAAGAAAAAATCGGTCAAGAACCCATGGTTATCTTTAATCAGGCTCTTGAAAACGTAAAACCCTTACTCGAGGTTAAAGCACGTCGTGTTGGTGGTTCTAACTATCAGGTTCCTATCGAAATCAGACCTGAAAGAAGACAAACTCTTGCTATCCGTTGGATCGTTTCTTATGCAAGAAACAGAAGCGACAGACATATGGCTACCAGACTCGCTAACGAGTTAATGGATGCATACAACGGCGTTGGCGGAGCAGTTAAGAAGAAAGACGACGTTCATAGAATGGCTGAAGCAAACAAGGCGTTTGCACATTTCCGTTGGTAATAAGAGGTTCAAATGCCCAGAGAATTTGATTTGAAAAACACCCGCAATATCGGCATAATGGCTCATATCGACGCGGGCAAAACAACCACGACGGAACGAATTCTATTTTATACAGGAAAAACACATAAATTAGGCGAAACGCACGACGGTGCGGCTACTATGGACTTTATGGTTCAAGAGCAAGAAAGAGGTATTACCATTACCAGTGCTTGTACCACATGTCAATGGAAGGGTAACCGAATCAACGTTATTGATACGCCGGGGCACGTAGACTTTACCGTAGAGGTAGAAAGATCGCTCCGCGTATTAGACGGTGCGGTTGCAACCTTTTGTGCAAAGGGTGGCGTAGAACCGCAAAGTGAAACTGTTTGGCGTCAGGCAGACAAGTATCACGTTCCCCGTATTGCCTATATTAATAAGATGGACATCAACGGCGCTAACTACTTCGGTGCTGTACAGATGATGAAAGATAGGTTGCATACTAACCCCATTCCCGTTACCATGCCTATTGGTAAAGAGGATACGTTTAAGGGTATTATCGACCTCGTTGAGTTTAAAGCAGTTATCTATAACGACGATTTAGGAAAAGATATAGATGTTATAGCTATTCCCGATGAGTATTTAGAAGAAGCTACAATTTACAGAACTCAACTCGTAGAAGTAGCTGCAGAGCAGGAAGATGAATTAATGGCTAAATATCTCGAGGGTGAAGATCTCACCGTTGAAGAAATTAAGCGTGGCTTACGTAAAGCAACGCTTGCCATGGCAGTAACTCCCGTATTCTGCGGTTCAAGCTACCGTAATAAAGGCGTTCAGCACTTGCTCGACGCAATCGTTGATTATCTCCCCAGCCCGCTCGACGTTGATCACATTCAAGGTGTTAACAAACGTGGCGAAACTGAAGAGAGAAAAACGGGCGACGATCAGCCCTTTAGCGGTTTAGCATTTAAAATCGTTGCAGATCCATTCGTTGGAAAGCTCGCATTCTTCAGAGTGTATTCAGGCAAGCTTACTTCTGGCTCTTATATTTTCAACAGTACCAAGGGCAAGAAAGAAAGGGTAGGCCGCTTACTCCGTATGCACGCTAACCACCGCGAAGAGATTGACGAAATATACGCAGGCGATATTTGTGCTATCGTTGGTTTGAAAGAAACCACCACCGGCGATACGCTTTGTGTAGAAAATGCTCCTATTATACTTGAACAAATGGTATTCCCCGAACCCGTTATTAGGGTTGCAATTGAGCCTAAAACTAAGGCCGGTCAAGAAAAAATGACCACCGCTCTTATTAAGCTCGCCGAGGAAGATCCCACCTTTAAAACCTACACCGATAAAGAAACGGGGCAAACGATTATCGCCGGAATGGGCGAGCTTCACCTCGAAATTATCGTAGATAGATTGCTTCGCGAGTTTAAGGTTGAAGCAACGGTAGGTAAGCCACAGGTTGCATACAGAGAAACCTTCCGCGAAAGTGTGGAATGTGAAGGTATGTATAAACGCCAGTCTGGTGGTAAAGGTCAATACGGTCACTGTAAAGTACGCCTTGAACCTTTAGAACCGGGTAGCGGCTACGTTTTTGAAGACGTTACCGTTGGCGGAAGTATTCCTAAAGAATACATCGAGCCTGTTAAACGCGGTATTGAAGAGGCGGCTAAAAACGGTATTTTAGCAGGGTATGAAGTAGTTGACTTTAAGGCAACCGTTTACGACGGAAGCTACCACGAAGTAGACTCTTCAGAAATAGCATTCAAAATCGCAGGCAGTATGGCTTTTAAAGACGGTGCAAGCAAGGCTAAACCCGTTATTTTAGAGCCTATTATGAAGGTAGAAATCGTTTTACCCGAAGATTATTTCGGCGACGTTATGGGTAACGTAACCGCACGCCGCGGTAATATTACAGGAACAGACGATAGAAACGGTTCAAAAGTAATAAATGCAGAAATTCCCCTTTCTGAAATGTTCGGTTATGCAACCGACTTGCGTTCAAGAACGCAGGGTAGAGGCAACTACACTATGCAGTTTGACCACTACTCACAAGTTCCCAAGAGCGTTGCTGAAAAAATTATCGGCGAACGCGGAGGCAACTCAAACTAAAATTATAAGCGAATCTATTAACGCTTAAAAATAAAAAAAATAAATTAAAAATAATTATCAAACAAATTTGGAGGAAACACAATTATGGCAAAGGCGAAATTTGACAGAAGTAAACCGCACGTAAACGTAGGTACTATCGGTCACGTTGACCACGGCAAAACTACTTTAACTGCTGCTATCACTATGGTTATGGCATGCAGAGGTAACGCAGCTAAAATGAGATACGACGAAATCGATAAAGCTCCCGAAGAAAAGGCAAGAGGTATTACCATTAATACCGCACACGTTGAGTATCAAACTGAAAAACGTCACTATGCTCACGTTGACTGCCCCGGCCACGCTGACTATGTTAAGAACATGATCACCGGTGCTGCTCAAATGGACGGTGCTATCCTCGTAGTTGCTGCTACCGATGGTCCCATGCCCCAAACTCGTGAACACATCCTTCTTGCTCGTCAGGTAGGCGTTCCTTACATCACCGTATTCCTTAACAAATGTGACCAAGTTGAAGACGAAGAACTTCTTATGCTCGTTGAAGAAGAAGTTAGAGATCTTCTTACCGAATACGGCTTCCCCGGCGACAAGACCCCCATCATTCAGGGTTCTGCATTAAAGGCTTTAGAAAAAGCTTCTTCTGATGCTTCCAACGAAGAAATTCTCGCTGCTCCCGAATGTCAATGCGTTCTTAAACTTATGGAAGCTATCGATGCATACATTCCCGATCCTAAGCGTGAAGAAGATAAACCCTTCTTACTCCCTGTAGAAGACGTATTCACCATCACCGGTCGTGGTACCGTTGCTACTGGTCGTCTTGAAAGAGGTGTTGCACACGTTGGTGACCCCGCTGAAATCGTTGGTCTTAAAGATGAAAAGACTACTACCGTTATTACCGGTCTTGAAATGTTCAGAAAACTTCTCGACGAAGCTCAAGCAGGCGACAACGTAGGCGCTCTTCTCCGTGGTATCGACAGAAAGAACATCGAAAGAGGTCAAGTTATTGCTAAACCCAATACCATTCACCCCCACACCGAGTTCACCGCTCAAGTTTACGTTTTAACCAAAGAAGAAGGTGGCCGTCACACTCCCTTCTTTAACAACTATCGTCCTCAATTCTACTTCAGAACTACCGACGTTACCGGCTCTATCAGCCTTCCCGAAGGCGTAGAAATGGTTATGCCCGGCGACCACGTTACCATCTCTGTTAAGTTGATCACTCCGATCGCTATCGAAGAAGGTTTACGTTTCGCTATCCGTGAAGGTGGCAGAACCGTTGGTTCAGGCGCAGTTGCTACTATCGTTAAATAATTCAAAATTTGTTATAAATAGCAGGGTGTAACGCGCAAGCGTTACACCGCTGCAAAATATAATAAAATTTTCAAAAAAGCCGCTTGTAATAAGTGGCTATTTGTCGTTATATAAATTTTTATATTTTTATAAAAAACAAGCTAATTTAACGGCAAATTTAAACGCAATCACATAAAAAAACGGGTGTTTACATGAGTAAATCCCCGTTGTTTTTTAGCCGATTTTAAAGAATTTTTTAAAAAAATTTAAGGAATTTTTAGCTTTTGCGTCGTATAATAAGTGATAGTAGGTACAAAATAATTAATTAATCCTTGCGGTTAAACTTGCCTTTTTTTACTTTACCCTTGACACGCTAAAAAACATATGTTATACTATAAGTAGCAAAGCTAACGTATATACTATGTTTTCTACTCAAGTGAAGGTGACTACAAAAACTCTATTGCGGCTAAAATGCAAGGGCATTTAGTTTATGGTGGGGTTTATATGAATAGATATGGAACTGATACAGTATACCATAATCGATTTGGTGAAAAAAATCAAATAATAGAATTGACGTGTACAATTACGGGGATAGCGATCATATGCAAACAAGTAACGGAATAGATTATTTAACAACAGCAGAACATTTTGTTGGAAATAACATAGTATTTTTAGGTGGATACATAATTGATTAAGGAGAAAATTATGAGGAGTAAACTAAAAAAAGCGATTTGCGTTATATTGGCATTGCTTTCGCTGTTTTTATTTTCGGCAAACTCTGCAATTTGGCCAACTTACTACTTTTTTGATAACGAAATAAATTGGCAATCAGAACAATTATGCCTTGATTTAACCAACTATACTTCTACCGTTGAAAGAAATGGCTGCAGTGCTCGAGATAGAGAGGGGTATTTTCCCTTTGTTTTACAGTTTGAGGGAGAGGATAGAATAGAGGGCTACGCTTACCATATTGAAGAACAAATAATTTTGTTTTACGATTTGCAATCAAAAATATACGATAAATCTTCTGCTATAGTTTTAGATACCGAGGTGTTTTTATACGATATACAAGTGTCGGATGGCAGCGTTGAAACCACTAGAAAACTCGTTGTTCAAGTGATTGAAGATAACTATTTTAACAAATATGCCGATACCTTTATCGAACTTACTCCCGCCAAATAAGTGGGGCTATAGGTCGATTATCTAACTTTTTTAGTAAATAATGAGGTATAAAAATATGAAAATAGGCAGGTATTTAAAGGCGGTTTTTGCGCTTTTTATGGTTTGCATCTTAACCATTAGCGCTAGCGGCTGCACAAAGGCAAATAAAGAAAAGAAGTTTTACGATTTAAAATACGTTTGGTCGTGCGATGAGTTAACTATTGATTTAACACAGTACGAGGTCACGCAAGAGGCAAAACACTTTTTAACTTATAATGTTCATCAAAAAGGCACGTTTCCTTTCGTTTTGCAATTAGAGGGGGAAGAAAAGGTTGAAGGGCGTGTTGAGCACCAGTTTTCTAGAGCTACGTTAATTGAAGACGATACCAAAAGAGATCCTATCACGGGTAAGGCTCTTATTAAAGTAGTTATCGACGTTAGGGTTATGTATTCTGAAAAGCTGCAAGATTATTATTTAGTTGTTGGTATTGATGAAACTAATTACGAGGGCAAACATAGCGGCAAGGTGCTTATACTAACCCATGAATAAAGCGTAATAAAACCAAACGTTTTGTTGGGGATAACATAGTATTTTTAGGTGGATACATAATATAATAAGGAGAAAAATTATGAGGAGTAAACTAAAAAAAGCGATTTGCATTGTGCTGGTTATTTTATCGTTGGTTGTATTTGCGGGTAATTCTCCGAGTCTACCCCCCCGAACTTTTTGGGGCTATCCGAAAGGATGGCAATCAGAGCAGTTAAGCTTTGATTTTACCAATTACGTAAAAACGGCAGGAAGGGTTAGCCTGTGCTACATTAAAGTGCAAGAGGGATATTTTCCTTTCGTTTTGCAGCTTGATGGGGAAGAAAGAGTAGAGGGCTATGCTTATCACAAGGGCAACGAGGTGGTTTTGTTTTACGACACACAGTCAATGGCTTACGATAAAAGCGCTTCAATAACGTTAAATTGCGTTGTGTTGTGGTATGGCCATCAAAGAAAATTGGTTGTTCACGTTGTTGAAGATAACTATTTTAACAAATATGCCGATACCTTTATCGAGCTTACTCCCGCCGAATAAGTGGGGCTATAGGTCGATTATCTAACTTTTTTAGTAAATATTGAGGTAAAAAAATATGAAAATAGGCAGGTATTTAAAGGCGGTTTTTGCGCTTTTTATGGTTTGCATTTTAACCTTTAGCGTTAGCGGTTGCACAAAGGCAAATAAAGAAAAGGAGTTTTA
>JAFTIY010000115.1 GCA_017456665.1 Clostridia bacterium
AATAGCAAAAGCCTAGGGTTGTATAACCGTTGCAGTTGTAACTCTCCCATTTGCCTTTGAGGGCAGAAAGAGGGAGGCTAACGCAGTTAAAGGAATAGCTAATCTTTCTAAATACGTAGATACAATTATTATCATTCCAAACGATAAGTTACTTGAGGCGCTCCCCGTAGATACTCCTATGGTGGACGCACTTACTTATGCCGACGACAATTTAAGGCAGGGCGTTTGCGGAATAGCCGATCTTATTTCTACTCCAGCACTTATCAATCTTGACTTTGCTGACGTTAGAACTATTATCTACAACCAAGGCCTTGCACATATGGGCGTAGGTCGGGCAAAGGGAGAAAATCGTATTATTGAAGCCGTTCGTCAAGCCGTTTCAAGCCCTTTACTCGAAACAACTATTGAGGGAGCGAACGGTGTTATTATCAATATAACCGGCGGTAAGGATTTAACTTTAGGCCAAGTTTACGAGGCTGCTAAAATTGTGCAAAATATCGTTGATGATTCTGCCAATATAATTTTTGGTGCAAATATAAACGAGGATATTAAAGAGGAAGTAATTGTTACTTTAATTGCAACCGGATTTAAAAAGGGGGGTAAGGCTGAAGAAGAAAAGCCTGTGCAACAGGCCAAACCGTTATTCGTTAATCCAACCTCAGCTCATCCTCAAACGGTTGCCGCGGCTGAAAAGGTTGTTCAGCAACAGACACGTCCTCCGTTTGCTCGCGGCGAAGCAACTGCACCCACTCAACCTGAAAGAAAGCCTGAAAATGTACAGCCCGCTCGCGCGGCTGCTCCGGCGCGTCCGATTGCACCTACTTACAGAGAGCAACCTCAACCGATGGCAAGACCTGTAACTGCGCCGAGAAGAAGCGCTAGTGATTTAGATGATCAATTGATTGAAAAGCCATCTTCTAAAGCGCCTCAATCAGATAAACGCGAACTTCCTTCCTTCGTTAAGAAACTGTTCAATAAGAGGGATGAAGATAATTAGAAAATTAGAAAAACAGCATACCGATGGTTGGGTGCTGTTTTTTACTTTTATAGATATATTTATTAATTGCACTGTCGTGATAAAAGTTAAAAACGTTAATATTATACGAGTTTTTTTCAGCGGGAGTAATAAATAAGCAGAATATGGGCTAATCCAAAAGGTAGGTGCAAATATGGAAATGCTGACAGATATAGAAATTGCTCAATCAATAGATTTAAAACCGATTACACAAATAGCTTCTTCAATAGGAATAGGAGAGGAGTATTTAGAGCAATACGGAAAATATAAAGCAAAAATTGATTACGATAAAATGCAGTTTGATAAGCCTTGCGGTAAGCTTGTTTTAGTTACCGCAATTACGCCTACGCCAGCAGGAGAAGGAAAAACGACTACAACTATAGGGCTTGCCGATGCAATTGGGCGACTAGGTAAAAAGGCTGTAGTTGCTTTACGTGAGCCTTCGTTAGGTCCTGTATTCGGCATTAAAGGTGGAGCCACGGGGGGCGGATACGCACAAGTGCTTCCGATGGAAGATATTAACTTGCATTTTACAGGTGATTTTCACGCAATAGGAGCTGCGAATAATTTGCTTGCGGCTATTATAGATAATCATATAATGCAGGGAAACGAGTTGGATATTCAGCGAGTTGTATGGAAGCGCTGCGTTGATATGAACGATCGTTTTTTAAGAGAAATTCGCGGTGGATTGGGAAAAAACGGCGGAATTGAAAGAACCGATGGTTTTGATATAACGGTTGCATCTGAAATTATGGCTGTTTTTTGTCTTTGCGAAAGCGTTGAAGATTTAAAGAATAGATTGGCTGCAATTATAGTGGGCTACGATTCTAAAGGAAACGCGGTTACAGCAGGTCAATTAAAGGCAGTAGGTGCAATGGCTGCACTTTTAAAGGATGCCATAAAACCAAATCTCGTGCAAACTATAGAGGGTACTCCGGCGATTATTCACGGAGGTCCTTTTGCAAATATCGCTCACGGGTGCAATTCTGTTATTGCAACGAAATTGGCTCTTAAACTCGGAGATTATGCTATAACGGAGGCGGGTTTTGGCGGAGATTTAGGGGCTGAAAAGTTCTTTGATATTAAGTGTAGAAGTGCAAAAATTAAACCTAACGCAGTTGTTGTAGTAGCAACGGTTCGCGCATTAAAAATGCACGGTGGTGTTGAAAAAGAACAGCTGGCAATACAAAACTTGCAAGCACTTGAAAAAGGGATTGAAAACCTATTAAAACACGTTAGCAACGTAATAAACGTTTATAAACTGCCATGCGTAGTTGCAATAAACCGTTTTTATACCGATACCCAAGAGGAACTATTATTCGTTAAAAATAAATGTGCTGAATTTGGAGTAAAAGCAGTTTTGTCAAACGTTTGGGAAGAGGGCGGAAAAGGCGCTCTTTGCTTGGCAGAAGAGGTTATTAAGTTGTGTAATAGCCAATCGCTATTTAGCTTTTGCTACGAAGATAAAGATAGTATAGAACAAAAAATTGAGAAGATAGTTTGCAAAGTGTACGGCGGAAAAAACGTACACTTTACCGATGAGGCTAAAAGTCAATTAAAAGAGGTAAAGAGATTGGGCGGGGATAAATTACCCGTGTGTATAGCAAAAACGCAATACAGCCTTTCAGATGACCCTCTAAAATTGGGCGCACCAAAAGATTTTACCGTTACTGTAAAAGGGGTAAAATTAAGTGCAGGTGCGGGATTTATAGTAGTGTTTACCGGTGCTATACTAACTATGCCCGGGTTACCAAAAAATCCCGCGGCTGAGAGAATAGACGTCAATTCAAAGGGAAAAATAACGGGGTTATTTTAGATTTTTGCACCGTGTTTTCGTTTGTAACTAAAAATTGGCTTATAAATTATTAATTTAAGTAAGGAAATTTGCTCGTTTCGGCGTATAATTAGATGAAAGTATAAGGAGGTGGTCGTTTTGTATTGCGGTGAAGAATATTACCGGGCGTTTATAAACGGGGATGACCGCGCCTTTGAAAAAGTAGTTGAACTATACTCCGACGGGCTGATTTTTTTCATTAATCGCTACGTTCATAATTTGAGCGAGGCGGAAGACATTGCAACCGACACCTTTTTATACATAGTTATTCATAAAAACAAGTTTGATTTTAATTACTCACTAAAAACCTTTTTATATACTATAGGAAGAAGTAAGGCTCTTACCTTTTTAAGAAAAAATAAAAGAAATAAAGCTAACGCGAATATAGATAATTACGTTAATATTGCAGATGAACAGGATATCGAACAAACGGTAATAAAAGGGGAAATGAAAAAAATGCTATACGAAGCGATAGCACAGCTTCCCGAGGATATGCAAAACATAGTTTACTTGTTTTATTTTGAAAATGCATCCTATCAAGAAATATCGGTGATTACGGGTAAAGATCAAAAACAAGTAGATAACTTGCTTTACAGAGCAAAGAAAATGCTCAAAGTAAATATGTTAAAGGAGGTGTAATCGGTAATGCGAAAAACTCATCGTGAGATTTACGAAGAAGTGCTGAATCGTAGAGATCGGTACGAAAAAGTTAGAAAAAAACGCAAAAAAATAGCCATCGCTTGCGGTTCGGCATTGATGGCAATAATTGTTTCGATTGCGCCCATTTACATTTTTCTTTCTAGTATAAATTCTGGTTTTGGGAATAATTTTAATCCAGGCGCAAGCGTTGATATTAATCAAGGGGCTACGTCGGAAAATGGCGGAGATATCAACAACTCCGATGATTTAGTTCAACCCGAAAATCCTAATTTACCGCAAGAACCGGGCGAGGTTGACTCGGCTGGGGGTGGGGAAAGCGGAGAGCAAGAAGAAAGTGTATACAGCACTTTAACCGTTCAAATAAGCACTAGTGAAAACACTCAAGATTTAATCACGCAAGACGATAATAGCATATTAAGCGTTGTTGAATATTTAGAAAACGTTTCTAAATATGGGGGAGTTAGAAAAGAGCAATCAAACGGGAATAACGACTTCGATAATCAAACAAACGTTGACTTGCAATATCATGATTATTTAATTTTTGTGACTTACAAAACGGGTGAGCAAAGCTATTATATAGTTACTAAGGATTATATAAAATTTGGCAGAAAATATATCGTATATATTTCTACAAACGAGTACGAAGGGTTTCAAAACATAATAAGCCAAATGGCATAAATAAGTTATTTTGTTAGACATAAAAATATTAAAAAAACCGCTTTAAAAGCGGTTTTTTTGTTGTTTTTATTAATTATGTGGAAATACCGGAATAACTGCTAAATATTTAACGTCTGTTCTATTAGCAGCATCGGCTTCAGCTAATACGAAAACCTTTTCGGTGATTATTCCTCCGGCTAAATTAACTATATTTTCAAGGCCCTTAAGTGAAGCTCCAGTAGAAACAACGTCGTCTACGATGCACACTTTTTTACCTTTTAAAAGGTCTGCGTCATGCTTTGAAAGATAGAGATGCTGTTCTTTGCCTGTTGTTATTGAAGCATCGATTAGCACATCTAGCCCATCTTGCATGTAGAGTTTTTTGCTCTTTCTTGCTACGGCGTAATATTCGTGCCCGAGTTCTCTAGCTACAACGTGGCAAAGCTGTAATCCCTTTGATTCAGCCGTTATTAAAACGTCGCAATCGGTAATTATTTTTGCAAGTTGCTTGCCGCAATGTTCGGTAAGTTTTTGATTTCCGTGCAAGTTAAAAAACGCAATATCTAACGTTGGAGAAATAGAAAGAATTGGTAATTGTGCGTTATATCCTGCAATGTCGACACTAAAAACTTTTTTATCCATGGTAAAAACTCCTTAAGATGTTATCCACTAAATATTATAGCATATTGAAAAAAAATTGCAAACAGTTTTTTGTAAATTAGGGCAAATAATTTAAATTTGCCACATATAATGAACAAGAAACAGTCATGGTGATTTATGGATGAAAAATTGAAATATTATTACGACGTATATTGCTCGGAAAATTTTAGCAAAGAGGGCTTATCAAACGAGAGACGATTACAGTCAATTAGAAAATACGGTCGTAATATTTTAACCGAAAAAAACAAGATTACGCTTTTTAGCCGTATTATTAAGGCAATTTTTGAGCCAATGATAATAATATTGATTATAGCGTTTTTTATAACGCTTGGCGTTAATTTAGGCAATTATTTTGCCGGTGAAGATGCTGATTTTTATGAATGTATTGGCGTTTTTGCCGCGATAGCCGTTTCGGTGGGCTTAACCGTCGTTATGGAAAGTAAGTCTGAAAAAGCGTTTGAGGAGCTAAAAAAGCTGGGAAGTAACGTTTCTGTCGTCGTAAAACGTAACTCAAAAAACTGTATCGTTAATCATAGAGAGTTGGCAGTTGGTGACGTAGTGTTTTTTGAAGCAGGCGATAAGATTACTGCCGACGGTATAATTATTGACTGTAACGGAATAGAGGTGGAGGAGTCAACGTTAAGTGGAGAATCGCGACCGATTAAAAAGAAAAAGTATCAAGGTGGCGAGTTCGAAGAGGAAAATATGCTGTTTTCTGGAACGTTTATAAAGTCTGGTAACGCATCGATGATCGTGTTGGCTGTAGGCGATAACGCTCAAATAGGAAAGATTGCCGGTGGTTTAGTAGAGCAAGATAAGGTAAGCCCTCCGCTTGCCGAAAAACTAGCGAACTTGTCTAAAAAAATATCTGTGTTTGGGATTATTGCGGCAATTTTCGTTTTTGGATTAACGGTTATTAGATTGCATTTAGCTGAGCAGGTTAACGTTAAAAATATACAACAAGCGTTTATGCAAGCAATGGTTCTTTTGGTTGCCGCAGTACCTGAAGGGTTGCCGTCTACGGTGGCTATTTCGCTTGCGCTTAGCGTAGTGAAGCTTGCAAAATCGAATGCAATAATCAAAAAACTTATTGCGGCCGAAACGGTTGGCTGCGTAAGCGTAATTTGTTCTGATAAAACCGGAACTTTAACTCACGGAAAAATGCAAGTAAGCCGCTATATAATAAACGGAAAAGAGGTAGGTGCGAAGGCTTTAAAATCGGGTTGGATATTTGAAAATGCGGTATATAATTCAACTGCAAGCTTTGTTGCTGCAAACGGAAAAATTTCGGTATACGGCAACAGCACCGAGCAAGCACTGTTATCAAGTTTAATAGGTGAAAACTATAAGCTTTTAAATGATTTGAGATCTTCGGTTACTTTATCAAGGAGGCTTCCGTTTTCTTCAGAACGAAAATATATGCTTACCGAAGTTTATAAAGACGGCGTTAAATATACTTTTTTAAAGGGTGCAATTGAAAGAGTTGTAGAATTATGTAATTTGACTCAAATTGAAAAAAATAGATTGATTGAAGCCTCTTCACGTTATGAGAAAAACGCAGAACGAATAATAGCCTTTGCTCACGATGATGGTAACGGTTTTGTGTTTGACGGTTTTTGTTCTATTTGCGATAACCTACGAAGCGAAGTATTTAATTGTGTTAGTGAATGTAAGAAAGCGGGGATAAAAATTAAAATTTTAACGGGAGATAATAAAGAAACTGCCATTGCAATTGCCAAAAAACTCGCGCTTTATACGGGAGATAATAACGTGTTAACAGGCGCAGAGGTTCAAGGTATGAGTGACGAGCGGTTAAAAGAAATAATCGGAGAGGTTACGCTGATTGCCCGTTCTACGCCTGAAACGAAATTGCGCGTAGTAAGAATATTAAAGCAAATGGGAGAGGTAGTTGCCGTAACCGGAGATGGAGTAAACGATGCGCCCGCAGTAAAAAATGCAGATATAGGAATTGCAATGGGTGATGGAAGCGAAATAACAAAACAGGCGTCTGATATAATTTTGCTTGATAATTGCTTTTCTGTAATAGTAAAGGCAGTTGCTTTTGGGCGCAATATTTATAGAAATTTTCAGCGTTTTTTATTTTTTCAGCTAACGGTTAATTTTTCTGCCGTGGCAGTTATCGTAGTATTTTTAATACTAGGATTTAAAGCTCCATTTTCAACGATGCAATTATTGTGGATAAACGTTATAATGGACGGTCCGTTGGCTCTTTCGTTAGGACTTGAGCGCAGAGAGGAGCACTTAATGGATGAAAGACCTGTAAAACGTAGTGATTCTATAGTTACCTTAAAAATGTTTATAAGAATTGCCTTTCATGCGGTTTTTATAGTTACCGTTATAATATTGCAAAAACTTTATAACTTTTTAGGGGCTAGTGCAAACCAGTCAACGAGTGTTATTTTTTGCCTTTTTGTGATTTTTCAATTGTTTAACGGCATTAACGGCAGGGAAGCAGGTCAGCGCAGTATAGTTCATTCGATAGGAAAAAACAAAGTTTTTTCGTTGCTTTTAATAGTAACTTTAATTATGCAAATAGTAATTACTGAATTTGCAACGGGTATGTTTTTAACCGTTCCTTTAGGCCTAAGATTGTGGATTAAAATATTTTTAACCTGTTTTTCGTTAATATCGGTATCTGAAGGGTATAAATTTATTTACCGATATGCAAAAAAAAGAAATTTTTTTAAAAGAATAATTAAAAGGAGTAAGTTTGCTTAAACTATAAACGTATGAGCTTTTTATTCGTATCTGAAAACTATGATAACAACAGTAATATTTTGTATATCCGTGAAAGTTTATCTGAATTGTTTTTTAAAAACGGCGCAGATAAAATAACGGCAGACCGTCACCGTGTGGGAATGCTGTTATCTGTTGACGAGCAGGTATATAAGGCGGCGAATGAAGAACTTGCTGATAAAATTGCCGATGTTATCGCCGTTGGATATAAATTTAATTTTTTTAATGAACAAATAAAAACTGCGGGACTTAATAAGCTCTCGCGCGAGTTTTTAATATGTTCGTTAATTTCTGCTGACCTTGATGAAGATAAAAGGTATATAAGATCTAAGTTTCGCGAGAGCAAGGAATGCGCAATAGACGGACTGTTTAATTTTAAATTGGGCAATTTAAAGAGTAAATGGAATGAAATAGCAAATTATATTCCCACAACATTTAGTCAAAATGAACTTAAAGAATTTATCGTATATGTAACGGGAGAAAAAAAAGGAAGGGCGGTTACTGTTGACGGTGAAAGGGTTTACGATAAAAAGTTTAACAGATTAAAGAGGGTAAATCTCCTGCCTGCGGATAATAGATGTAGGGTAACAAAGGAGGTTTTACTTTCAGGGGCCGGAGAGGTGCTAGTTAAAAAAGTTCCACTTTATGAGGATGAAAGTTATTTGAAAGAATTTTTTGGGGATAAAATTTCGTTTAAAGAGCTTTAAACCTTTGACAAAATAGTGGTTAAGGGGTATAATTAACTCAATCGAATCAGTTTGGGACAAGTAGCCCCGAATTGTGCAAAGAGCGAGTGGGGATGGTGTGAGCCCATTGCATGGATCGGAAAAGTGAAACCACCCGTAAAAGCTGGCGGCCCTTGCCGTAAAACAAGGTTTAAAGAGGTTGGTGTAATCCAACAAATAAGGTGGAACCGCGGTATTTATCGTCCTTATGCTAGTGCATAGGGGCGTTTTTTATTAGAAAATTGCGGCAAAAAAAACTTAAAATTGTAAAAATTAATATTTTGTAAGAAGGAAAAATATTATGAACGTAAAACTCTTGAACGGAAATTTATTGGAAGTAGTTAACGAAAACGGCGACGTAACCGTTGAACTCGTTGCAAAAACTTTAAGCGAAGGTCTTGCAAGAAAGGCAGTATGTGGTAAAGTTGACGGCGTTTTAGTTGATCTTAACGCTAAACTCGAAAAAGACGGTTGTGAAGTTCAAATTATCACTCTTGACGATCCGGAAGGCTTGGCTGTTTATCGTCACACCTGTGCGCACGTACTAGCTCAAGCTGTTAAAGCTATTTTCCCCACTTGTCAACTTGCAATCGGACCTGCAATTGAAAACGGATTTTATTACGATTTCGAT
>JAFTIY010000116.1 GCA_017456665.1 Clostridia bacterium
AGTAAAAAACCAAGTATGCCGTAAGCTAAATATACCTCTTTTTATTATTAGGCTCTACACAACAAGTTTTAAAAATCAACCGTTGTTTGCGCCATCGCCATTATTTTTGTGCTTATATAGTAACATACTATTTGCTATTTGTCAATACCCGTTTTTAAAAAAAGTTTTACCTTTAATAAAAAACCTTTCACTTATATGACTGTTTTAAAAGGCCATTTTTACCCAAATTTTTAAAAAAAATTTGAATTTTTTTAAAAAAAATTTTTCGATGCAATTTTATAGTTAAAAACAGCGTTGAAACCGCGCGTTTTACACTAAAAAGTGTATTTTATTAAAATAGGCGATTTTTTTAATTTAATAAAAAACGCACCTTAAAGGCAGCATGTTTTAAGGTGCATTATTTTATATAGTTTTAAGTTAATCTTTATATCCATCTAAAGGTTTTTCTTCTTTTAAAGCAGAAATGTATTCTCCGTAAGATTTATCATCTAATTTTTTAATTTTTTCTTTTTTCTTTTTTGCCATAATAATAAAAACACTCCTTTTTTAAGTAATACTTATTCTTGTCAAAGAAGTGTTTTTTTATGCGTTTTAACTAATTTTCAATAAATTTTTTATAGGTTAATACCCTAGCTCCTCTCGGATTTATAAATTCGCCAATTGGATCAAATTCTAACTTTTTAAATAGTTTAATCGCCGGCTCATTATGTAAATCGATAAGTGAAATAGCAAAATCATAGTTTTTCTTTTTAGCTTGCTTTAATGCAGCGTTAACGCCAAAATATGCAAAGCCTTTACGTCTAAATGGTTCGAATATATGAATGCCAATGCTTACCGTTTCGGTATTATGCTCGTAAACCGAAACCTCGCCCACGGGAACTCCACCGTGCGCTACGGTAAACATTTCAAAATATCTACCGCTGCAACCGCATTGGTTCCATTCGTTAATCATCGATAAAATTTCAAGATCGGATTTTTCGGGGTAACGGTATTTTTTAAGGTCTTTTATATCTTTTATGTCAAAATGTCGTAATATCATCTTTTCCTCTCGCTTTTAGTATGCACCGGTATTATTTATTAATCGCGTTGCACAAATACGGAAGTGCCCTTTCAAACGAAACGCCGTACCAGTGCTCCTTTCGGTCGTCGTAAGAAAGATTCATTGCTTCAACGGTAAAATCAACGGCAAGTGAAGCTGCTTGCTCTACGCTCATGCCAATAGAAAGCCCGCCCGATAAGCTAGACGAGTAAACGTCGCCCGTACCATGAAAATTATGCGGGATTTTGTTTTTAAAATAGTAAAAAATGTCTCCTGTTTGAGGATTGTATACTGCAATACCCAATTTATCGCTACTAAAGCTAACGCCAGTTAACACAACTTGTTTAGCGCCAAGTGCCGCAAGTTTTTCTAAAAGCTCTTCAACGTAGTCTTTTTGATATCCGCTCTCTTTATATTCAACGCCCGTTAAAAAACATGCTTCGGTAATATTTGGAATAATAACGTCGTCTTTGCTACATAACTTGGCCATTTCATTTGCAAAATCTTGATCAAAACCGGGATAAAATTTGCCGTTATCAGCCATTACCGGATCAACTACAAAAAGACCGTTTTTTGTTTTAAGTCTATTTACTATATCGCCTACCAGTTCAATCTGTTTTTTACCGCAAAGGTAACCAGTATAGATTATATTAAAATAAATTTTCTCGCTTTCCCAATGGTTTACAATTGCAGGTATATCCTCGGTTAAATCGCGAAGAGTATAACCTTTAAAGCCTGCCGTATGTGTAGATAAAACCGCCGTGGGTAAAATAGCGCATTCTGTTCCAAATGCTGAAATTATAGGAAGTGCTACGGTAAGTGAGCATTGGCCTACGCATGATATATCTTGTATTGTTAAAAGTCTGTTATTGTTCATAAAAATATTAAATTTTCCTTTAATTATCAATGATTTTAAACGTTATTATGAAAGACGTAACAGCAAAAATTACTTTAGATAAACAATTTTTCTGCATTTGCTAACGCCCTTTCAATAAGCCCGTTTACGTCTAATGTTTTCTCCTCTTTTTCAACTTTGTCAAGCTTTGGCTTCGTTGCGGGATATTTAGGTAAAAATACCGTGCAGCAATCTTCATAAGGTAGAATAGAGGTTTAGAAGGTGTTAATTTTTTCGGCTATTGCAATAATATCTAATTTATCAAATGCAATCAGCGGACGAAGTACGGGTAAATTTTCTATTACCGCGTTGCTCGTTGTTAAGCTTTCGATAGTTTGACTTGCTACCTGCCCCAAGCTTTCGCCCGTAATTATTGCTTGCGCTTCGCAACGGCCTGCTATTATTTCGGCAATACGCATCATGAAACGGCGAAGCATCGTAATCATAAGTTCTTCAGAGCAGTTTTTGTGAATTTCTTCTTGAATTTCGGTTACGCTTACTATATACGTTTCGATTCCACCGGCATAAACAGAAAGCGTTTTTGCAAGATCTAAAACCTTTTCGCGTGCTGCTTCGCTCGTGTAAGGATAGCTGTGAAAATGAAGAGCCTTTAATCGCATCCCGCGTTTTGCCATCATATAGCCTGCTACAGGACTATCGATTCCGCCGGATAAAAGAAGTAATCCTTTACCGGCCGACCCAACCGGCATACCGCCCATACACTTAATAATATCGGTAAATATCATCGTTTCGCCGTTTTCGCGAATATCGATATTAACGGTAAAATCGGGATTTTTAATTTTAACAGAAAGGTTTTTATTGTATTTTGCTAAAATTTGCCCGCCAAGCTCGCGTGAAAGTTCAACCGAAGTGCATTCAAAGGTTTTATCTGCTCTGTTGGTTTCTACCTTAAAAGTGCCGCTTTTTCCCTCACATAAGTTAAGTGCAGTTTCACAAATTAACTGCTTATCGGTTTTTACCGAAATAGCTGGGCTAATGCTATGAATACCACTTACCTTTTGAAGCCTATCTAAAATTTCGTCTAGATCGTTTTCATTAAACTGTTCAATTAGATATCTTGAAGGTATTTTAACGTATTTAAAATCAATTCCCTTTAAAGCGTGACGAATATTTTCACCTAGAAGTCTTTCAAAATAACCTCTGTTTTTGCCTTTTAAGTATATTTCACAGTGCCTAATTATTACAATATTTTTCATTTAAGAGCCTTCCTCAAGGTTTGAGCGCATTCAATAATTGCATTTGCGCCCGCTTCAATATCTTCTTCTGTTGTTGAATAGATAAAACTAACTCTTAAAACGCCGTTTAAAAGTTTTTTATCTATTCCGCAATTGGAAATAATGCGTGAAGTACCTAATTTTGAAGAACAAGCAGAGCCCGTTCCAACAATCACGTTTTTATCTTCAAGCATTCTTTGCATTATTTCGCCTTTAGTTCCTTCAATAGAAAAACTTACTATGTAAGGAGAACAGTTTTCATCAGAAATAATGGTTGCAACTTCTTGTATACTGCTAATAAACGCTTGCTTAAGTTGCTCAACTTTTTTAAGATTAGCTTGCACGTTAGAGTACAGCTGACAAGCCTTTTGCATTACGAATATGCCAAGAGTATTTTCAGTTCCGCTACGCGTTCCTTTTTCTTGCCCACCGCCAAAAATTAACGGTTTAATATGCAAATTTGCTTTATATACTAAACATCCACACCCTTTAAGTGCGCAAAACTTATGACTGCTTATTGAATACAAATCAACTTCGCTCGACATTTTATAATCAATTTTTAAAAACGCCTGAACTCCGTCGCTATGAAAAATAACGTTTTTATTCTTTTGCTTAATAAGCTTTGCTAATCTATTTATATCGTTTATTGCACCGGTTTCGTTATTAACGTGAACGATTGAAACAAAAGTGGTTTTATCATCAATAAGAGAAAGCAGTTTTTCTTCGTTTACGCTTCCGTTTTTATTAAGCGGAGCAAATCTAACCTCAACACCACGCTGTTTAACTTCGTTAAAGGTGTTATATACTGCAGAATGTTCGCCCAAAGTAGTAACTACGTTACCGCGCTTTGCAAAAGAAAATATTGCAGTATTATCGCTTTCGCTTCCGCAAGAGGTAAAAGTTAAATTGTATCCTTTTGGAAAAAAAGATAAAATTTGTTTTCTTGCGGCATCAACCTCAACACTTACCCTTCTTGCTCGAGAATAAAGTGCCGAGGGATTATAAAATCCATCATCGGCCAATTTATTAATTGCAAATTCAAGAGCTTCAGAGTTGGGCTTAGTGGTTGCAGCATTGTCTAAATAAATCGTTTGCATAAAACTTATTCGTAGTCCTTTTCAATAACGTTTCTGCCACGATGAGCAACAATAAAGGTTAAGAATTTTTCTTCACATTCCAATATTACAATCTGCTTAATTCCGTCAATCGTTGCAGCAACGTAATAAAGCTGTTTTTCAGCGTTATAGCCGTTAGGCGTTGCCATTTTTACCTTGTATCCGGGAGAGTTTAACAGTTTTTCAAAGGAATTGCTTCCAACCTTGCCAATTTGATCAATAGACTTACTGTCAAAAATTAAAAATTTGCGCCTTGTTTTGCCGTTAATAACTTTTATTATACGTATTTCACCTGATACGAACGTATAATCAAAATAAGTTAAAAGCCTGCGCCTTACTAAAAAGCATACAACGGCAAATATTGCCGAAAATGCAAATAAAACTACAAAACCGGTATCGCCAACCCACGACCAAATAATAAGAAATAAAACAAATGAAATTATTGCTAAAACAAATAACGCCGTATAAAACTTATAAAATATCCTTTGTGACTTTTCTTTTTGCGGCCCTACGCTGTTTTCGTAAAAATCCTCTCTCATATAACTCCTGATACAAATTTACCTTTATTTCTGAATGTGTTGTAATTATATCATACGCGCGGTGAATTTTCAAGTTAAACGTGCGCGTAATTTTAATAAAATTAAAATTATTTTAACTCTACAAAAGTAACTCCATGTTCGCCTTCACCGTAGTTACCAAACCTATACCTTTCAACTCTATTGTGCTTACGAAGATAATCGTGTATGCCTTTACTTAAAATTCTAAGTCCTACACCGTGAATAATTTTAACTTCGTGCAGCCCGTTGACTATTGCTCTATCAATAAAGCCCTCGACTATATCGATTGCTTCTGAAAGATTTTTGCCGATAACGTTAATTTCAGCGGTAGGAGCGGTAAAATTAGCTCTATCGATTTTAACGGGAGGAGCGTTTTTTTCTTTTTTCTTTTTATGCGGCATAAACACATCGGAAAACTTAACAGTACCCTGTGCACTACCAACAGCTACCATACATTCCTGCTTCTTTTTATTAATGGTAACGATTATTCCCTCGCTTTCCATTGAGCCAACGTGAACTCTATCGTTTATCTTAATTTTTTCAATGTCTATCGGTACGTTGCTAAACGATACGGGAGTTTCTTCCTCCAGCTTATACTTTTGCTGTTCGAGCTTATTACGTAGCGTTCTTGCTCGTATAAGATCGCCCCCATCAAGTTCGTCTTTATCTAATATGCTTTTTATTTCATCAACTAAAAGCTCTGCATCCTCCAAACTCTCGTTTATAATTCGCCTAGACTCTATTTTTGCATTTAAATAAAATTTTTCTCGTTCCTTGTCGAATTTAGCCCTTTCTGCTTTTAATTTATCCAACTCGGCTTGCTTTTCAGCATTGATTTGTTCGTATTCAATAAGTTTTTTTTCTGCTGCTCGCCTGGTTTTTTCAGCTTCTTCAATTACCCTTTCAAATGAAACCTTATTTTCTGAAAGCATTTCTTTGGCTCTTGCGGTTAACTGTTCGTTAAGCCCTAATTTATAGGCGATTTTAAGGGCGTTGGAGCTACCGGCAAGCCCAATGTTTAGTCTATACAGCGGAGCAAACGTTTGCTCGTCGAAGTCCATAGACGCATTTTTAATTTTAGGTTCAACAAAAGCATATTCTTTAAGTGCTGAATAGTGCGTTGTAATTATACCATAACTGTTTTTTTTCACTAAATGCTCCAAAACTGCCTTTGCCAATGCGCTGCCTTCTTCAGGATCTGTGCCTGCGCCAATTTCATCTAATAATACTAAGCTTCTATCATTAACGTTTTCGGTAACGTTAATTACGTTTTTCATGTGAGATGAAAAGGTTGAAAGGCTTTGTTCGATGCTTTGCTCGTCACCTATATCGCAAAATACTCTTTCAAAAACACAAATACTGCTTCCGGCAACCGCAGGAATAAAAAATCCGCTTGCCGCCATTAAAGTAAATAGACCAACGAGCTTCATAGTTACAGTTTTACCACCCGTATTAGGACCCGTTATAAGCAAGTAATTGTAATCTGCGCCAAGCGTTATGCTTACGGGAACTACCTTTTGAACGTTAATTAGCGGATGCCTACCCTTAATTATGTTTACGTAACCATTTGAATTGAGATTTGGCTCAATTGCTCTAACTGAATATGCAAAAATTGCTTTAGCGTAGGCGCTGTCTAATTCGCACAAGCATACGGTATTATTAGCTAAACGCTGCGAAATCATGCCAACCTTTTGAGTAAGATCACTTAAAATACGCTCAATTTCAAGTTGTTCTTCAAGTGAAGCGCTCTTTAAGTCGTTGTTCATTTCTAAAACCTCAACCGGCTCTACGAACAACGTTGATCCGCTTGCCGATTGATCGTGTATAAGACCGCGTATTTGCCCTTTAAATTCACATTTAACAGGTACAACGTACCTATCGCCCCTCATCGTTACGATCGCATCTTGTAAATACTTACTTTGAGAACGAACGTAATAATTAAGCTTTTCGCGTATTTGCTCGTTTAATCTTTTAATTTTACGCCTAATTTGTGCAAGTTTTTCACTCGCATTATCGTTCATTCTATCTTCAGATAAAATTTTAAACGTAATTTCTTCTTCCAAATACTTATCAGCATAAATGCTTTCGCAAATGGCACGCAAAGCAGTAATTTCTTCATCGTTAATCGACGTAATTGAGTTGTATACAACCCTTGAAGCACGCAATAATCTTGCTATACGCAACAACTCAGCCATCGAAAGAACCGAACCTCTTTCTGCCCTTTCAAGTTCATCGGTCAAAGGATCGTAAAACTCAATGCTGCTCGCGCCGTAGGTATACAGTAATTTAAACGCCTCTGCCGTTTTTTTGAGCAAAAAACGTGCTTCCTCTATATCTGAAACGGGCTTTAATTGCATTAATTGCTCTTTAGTATCACACAAAACGGCATATTCAGAGCAAATCTTTAATATTTTATCGTATTCAAGTGCTAAAAGCACTCTATTTTCTATCATTATTCAACCCCTTTGAGTAAATTACCCGAAGTAAAGTTATATTTTAAATTGCCCTCTCCCAATAAATAGTTTGAAAGCAATTGGTTAATTTGAGCATTGTTTAAGGTTGTAAAGTCAAAAATTTCTTTTTCAAGCGCCCTCTTTGACTTTAATAAACTTTCATTATAGATCTCAAATCTACATTCAGAAAGTTTATATCTTCTTACCTTAAATTGCCTACCATCGGCATCTTTTAAGATAAAATTACTTCCTCGCGTACAATTTTTACACGCCCTATTAAACGGACAGTAGATTAAAGACATAACTTTTATATCGCCAAAGGTTAAACACCAACCTTCTTTCATTTGTTCTATTTCTGAAAAACTCAATTCCTTCGAAATACTGATTTGGGTTGCTCCGTCGCAAGCCAATGCCTCGTATGATAAATTATTGGTTACGTTTAGTTCAATCCCACCAAAAAACTTCTTTTTATGACGTTTAGCAAAAAACAATCCGCTTGCCCCTTCGCAGTAAACACCGTCGAATGCATTAATTTTTGAAGCTATAATTTGCTCGTCTTTTGCGTTAATAAAGGCCGGTAAGTACAAATACTTTTCGCAGTTAAATTTTTTTGTTTGACTAAAAAATTTATCAAATTGAGTTTGATCGTTATAATCTTCCGGACAAAATACAAGGTTCTTTAAACCGCTAAAGTTATTAAAACCAAAATCGCAAGATATTACCGTAAACTGCCTTTCGCCATTTTTTATCCTTGTATAATCATTTTCAAAATCGTAAGTAAAATGCTGATTTTTAAATGTTTTTATGCCAGAAAAAGAATAAAATAAGTCGCTGTATGCCGCTGCACGTAAATTGTTAATTACCTTTTTGGGAATGAACAAATTTCCCACAATGTCGCAAGAAGGTGTAACGCTAAACGGATATACGTCTGTTTTTCGTAAATTATCTTTTAGCTCACCGTTGGTTACTGCGCTAGTTAGCGCTTGGGTAACGGTAAAATCAGAAATATATTCCTTACCGTTTACCGTTAATTTAAGTTTTTCGTTCTCCCTTGCGTATACTATTGACGTTACAGGATAAAGCTTTTTAACTTGCTTATATTTTTCGATAAGTAAAACGTCTTTAGTAATTGCAATTTCACTGCCAATAAACGCTTTATGCCTAAACTGTATGGCGATTTTTCCATTTTCGCTTATCGCAACGGCGTTGCCGATCTCTTTACCGCCGGATAATATTTTAAAGCTATCGCCTTCTTTTATAGAGTGCTTAACGCCAGATAAAGTTAATCTGCTTCCTTTAACGGCTGAAACAGAAGCAATTATCGAACCTGCATGATTTTGGATTTTATCTGAAATTAAATTTTTATGTTGACCAAAAATATAGCCTTCTGTATACCCGCCACGGTTATAAGTTCGCTTTAAATTTTCGAACTTAACTTTACTAATCGGCCTACCGTTTATCGCATCCGAATACAAATCACACGCTGCGCAAACATATTCAAAACTGCGCATTCTACCTTCGATTTTAAAGCTTTTTACGCCTGCCGTAATAAGCTGTTGAACATAACTTGCAAGCGATAAATCGGCAAGCGAAAGAGCGTATCTAGTTTGGTCTTTTATATTTTTTCCTTCGTATTTATATAGTTTTCTGCAGGGCTGTTTGCATAAGCCGCGGTTACCGCTATTACCCCCTATAAAAGAGCTAAAATAACAATGACCAGAAAGTGACGTGCAAAGAGCTCCGTGAACAAAAACTTCAGTTTCGATAATTGAAGCTATTTTTTTAATTTCGTTAATATTGGTTTCTCTTGCTAAAATTACCCTACTAAAGCCGTAAGATAACGCTTGCTTTGCCCCGTCAACGTTATTTATTCCCGCTTGAGTAGACAAATGCAAAGTAATACCATTAAAGGTATTTTTTAGTCTTCTACCAAGAAAAATATCCTGAACTATAAAGGCATCTACGCCACATTTATAGGCTTTTTCGATAAACTCGAAGTATTTATTAATTTCGCTGTTTTTAATTACCGTATTAACCGTAACGTAAACTTTTACGTTAAATAAATGTGCGTACGCTACGAAATAAGGTAATTTTTCAAGCGTGAAATTACTTGCATTTTTTCGTGCAGAAAAATCAGACAACCCCAAATAAATTGCGTTTGCCCCAAAATTTATCGCTCCGTAAAAATTTTCTTCACTACCCGCAGGTGCTAATAATTCCACGCTGTTTTCCATAAACTACCTTAATTGAACGTTATTTTGCTGTAAGAAGAATAAAATCTTTTTAATAAATCCGTCAACCTCGCCTTCGCCAAAGGTTTTTTCCATAGAAGAGAACGTAAGTCTATACGCTACGCTCTTTTTACCTTCTTCAACCCCCTTTCCGGTATAAACGTCAAAGAGCTGAACTGATTGAAGATTTTTACCTCCACGCGCTTTAATCATACTAATAATTTGCGCGCTAGGAAGGTCTTTATCTGCAATAAGTGCCAAATCTCGCTCAACCGATGGGAATTTTGATATAGGTTTATGATAAATTTTACCTATTAAAAGCTCATCGATCGCATCGTAATCGAGCTCTGCAACGTAAACGCGCTTATCAATTCCCAACTTTTCTGCCGTTTGCGGATGCAATTCGCCCATAATGCCGATTAAAGTGCCGTTACAAGTAACTTGCGCGCTTCTTCCGGGATGCAGATAACTAACGTTAACTCTTTCATATTCACATTCACTTGCTATGTGCATAGTTGTAAGAATTTGCTCTATTGCACCTTTTAGCGTAAAGAAATCTTCGCCATCGCCAAATAAGCCGAGCGCAAGCTTTGTATTTTCAACAGGAAGCTCAATCAAAGGAAGAGCCTTGGGTAAATACACTTTAGATAGCTCAAACAATCTTCCTTCCAGATTTTTTCTGTTTAAATTGCGTAAAATGGTATATCCCATCGAAGGAACTAAAGTCGTTCTCATAACGCTCATATCTTCGCCGAGTGGGTTCATAATTTTAATATGAGCATTTTCGCTTGCATTTTTATCCAAACCAAAATCATCGTATTCTTTTTCAGAAACAAACGAATAGTTTAAAATTTCGCAAAATCCTTTCGCTACAAGTAGATTTTTAATTTTATCTTCATTTAACTGGCGTTGAGTTTTTCCTCCGTTTGTAATAGAAGCTTCAGTTAAAAGTCTACAGTTGATGTGATCGTAACCGTACATTCTGATTATTTCTTCAGCTAGATCTGGATAGCAATCGATGTCATCGCGATATATAGGAAGTAGCGCAGTAAATTGATCACCGTTTTCTTGAATTTCGAACCCTAATTTTTCTAAAATGCTTTTTTGAATAGAGGGCTGCACTTCAATACCTAAAACTTTATTAATTGCACTGTACGAAGTGGTAATTTGTTTTCTGGTTAAATCTTCGTTTAAAACGTCTTCGCCTTGGCAGCAAATCGTACCCGTTTGGGTAGCTTGAATAAGGTTTAAAGCACGGCAAAGTGAGGCCTTAACGTTGTTGGCGTTAATACCCTTTTCGTATCTTGAAGAAGAATCAGAACGTTGACCTAACGCTTTTGATGACTTTCTTACGTTATCGCGCTTAAATTTTGCGCATTCAAAAAGAAGATTTTTAGATTGATCGTTGATTGCGCTTTCTTTTCCGCCCATAATACCGGCAAGAGCAACGGGAGTTTCTCCATCGCATATCAGTAGATTATCGGTAGTAAGCGTAAACTGTTTATCATCAAGTGTGGTTACTTTTTCGCCCTCTTTTGCTCTACGAACGATAATGTGTTTATTTACGAGCTTATCGCAATCAAAGGCATGCATAGGTTGCCCCATCTCGAGCAATACGTAGTTAGTAATATCTACTACGTTATTAATTGCTCTAATTCCCATAAGAGCAAGTCTTTTTTGCATCCACTTAGGAGAAGGCTTAACTTGAATATCTTTAACGAATTGCGCACAATATCTTGGGCAAAGCTCGCCGTCGAACACGTCAACCTTAACAGGACATTTTTCATTTTCGTTTTCAACTGAATAAGTAAGATCGGGCTCTGTTATTGGTTTATTTAAAATTGCTGCAACTTCGCGAGCAAGCCCTAAAATGCTCTGACAATCAGGTCTATTTGCCGTTACACCTATATCAAACACAACGTCTTTTACGTTTAAAAGTTTAGTTACGTCGCCGCCTAACGGAAAATCATCGTGGAAAACTAAAACTCCATCAAACCCTGCTCCGTCATAATATTCTTCGGTTATGCCGATTTCTTCTCCGCCACAGAACATACCGTCGGAATCAACCCCGCGAAGCTTACCCTTTTTAATATTAGTACCGTCAGCCAAAACCGCCCCGTCTAAACTAACGGGCACTAAATCGCCAACTTTTATATTTTTAGCATTTGTAACGATTTGCAAATTGCCGTATTCACCCGCGTTAATCTGACAAACAGAAAGCTTATCTGCGTTGGGATGCTGTTCGATACTTTCAATACGACAAACTACAATACCCTTTACTATTTCGTTTACGTTAATAATTTCTTCAACCTCAAATCCACACGAGAAAAGGCTATTTTTTAACTGTTCAACGCTAACGTCGCTTATATCTACGTATTCATTTAACCAACTTAAACCTAATTTCATCTTGTAAGCCCCCTCTTATTTAAACTGTTTTAAAAATCTAACGTCG
>JAFTIY010000117.1 GCA_017456665.1 Clostridia bacterium
AGGTCCCAGAAGAACGGTCGCAAAGAAAAAGACCGCAGGCAAGTAAAAAGTAAGAGGTAAGAAAAATGGCTGTTAAAAAAGTCGTAAGAAAACGTAAAGAACTTAAGAAGGTTGACAAAGGTCAAGTTCATATTCAGTCCTCTTTCAATAACACAATCGTTACGATAACCGATATGAATGGTAATGCCATTTCTCAATCAAGTGCAGGTGCACTCGGTTATAGAGGATCAAGAAAGAGCACTCCTTTTGCTGCTCAACAAGCATCAGAAGTTGCAGCTCGCGCTGCTCTCGAACACGGTTTACGTTCAGTAGAAGTATACGTAAAAGGCCCCGGTCAAGGCAGAGAATCTGCTATCCGCGCACTTGGCGTATTAGGTATTGAAGTAACTATGATTCAAGACGTTTCACCCATCCCCCACAACGGATGCCGTCCCCCGAAACGTCGTAGAGTATAATGGAGGTATTGAATAATGGCAAAATATACAGGTGCTAAATGTCGTCTTTGCCGCCGCGAGGGTGGTAAGCTTTTCCTTAAGGGCGACAAATGTTACAAAGCGGGTGCATGTCCCTTTGAAAAAAGACCGGTTGCTCCCGGCCCCCACGCTAACATGAGAAAGAAGGTTTCTGAATACGGCCTTCAACTTCGTGAAAAACAAAAAACTAAGAGAATTTACGGCGTACTCGAAAGTCAATTCCATCATTATTATGAAAGAGCTGACCGTATGAAAGGTATTACCGGTGAAAACATGCTTTCACTTTTAGAAAGACGTTTAGATAACGTTGTTTTCAGAATGGGTATTGCTGCTTCTCGTTCACAAGCTCGTCAGTTGGTTACTCACGCTCACTTCACCGTTAACGGAAAGAACGTAGATATCGCTTCTTACGAAGTAAAAGCAGGCGACGTAATCGCTGTTAAAGAATCTAAAAAAGACAATAAATATTTCACCGAACTCAAAGCAACCCCCAAGAACAATAACATGCCTAAATGGGTTGATTTCGATCCTGAAACGTTAACCGGTAAGGTTTTAGAACTTCCTACCAGAGAAGATATCGACAGCCAAATCGCAGAACACATGATCGTAGAGTTATACTCCAAATAATAGATAAAACCGCTGATAAAGCAAAAATAATAAATAATGGCCGTATCGATTGGATTGTGCGGCCAAGCGCTACGCGCTGCGCGGCGTAAAAGATCAGGAGGTACTTTAAACTATGATGGAAATTGATATGCCCAAAATCGAAATTGAAGAAAGTGATGACAGAAGCTATGCTAAAGTCGTTGTTTCTCCTTTAGAAAAGAGTTTTGGCTTAACTTTAGGCAACTGTTTAAGAAGAACGTTGCTTTCAGCCCTTCCCGGAGCTGCAGCGCAAGGTATTAAGTTTGCGTCAAATCTGGGAGTTAAACACGAATTTTCAACTATCTACGGCGTTCGCGAAGATATTACCGAAATCGTGCTTAACTTAAAGTGCGTTGCTTTTAAAACAACCACTACCGACGATAATTTCAAAAAAATCGTTAAACTGTATAAAGAAGGTCCTTGCACCGTAACCGCTGGCGATATCGAACAAGATGCCGAAGTTGAAGTTTTAAACAAAGATGCTTATCTTTGTACTCTCGACGAGGGCGGCGTAATCGATATGGAAATTACCGTTGGCCGCGGTAGAGGTTATAAGGGCGCTGAACATAATAAAAAAGATGAAATCGATTATATCGCTATCGATTCTCACTATACCCCCGTTAAAAAGGTTAGCTACTCTGTAGAAAGCACCAGAAAGGGTGAACAGTCTGCCGATTACGACAAACTTACCCTCGAAGTGTGGACGAACGGTGCATTCTCGGGCCGTGAAATCGTTAGTTTGGCTGCAAAGATCGTTGAAGAGCATATGCACGTATTGGCTGCATTATCCGACTCTATGGACGGTTGGGGCATCTTAAAGAGCGCACCCAGCGATGCAATGCCCAGATATCTCGAAATGAGCATTGAAGAAATGGAACTCTCCGTTCGTTCTTACAACTGATTAAAACGCGCAAACATTCATACAGTAGAAGATTTAACCAAGAAGACCGAAGACGATATGCTCAAAGTAAGAAATCTCGGCAAGAAATCGCTTGAGGAAGTTATTCAAAAGCTTGAAAGCTACGGTCTGCATTTAAAGGAACAGGAGGACTAATAAAATGCCGGGAAAATTAGGTGTTACAAGCACAATCAGAAAATCAATGTTAAGAAATTTAGCATCTGACCTTTTATGGTACGGCAAGATCGAAACAACGTTAGCAAGAGCTAAAGAGCTTAGACCTTACGTTGAAAAAATCATTACTTTAGCAGTTAACAGCTATACCGACACTACGTCCAAAACGGTAACTGTTAAGGATGCAAAGGGCAAAGAAGTTACCAAAAAAGTGTTCAGCGACGGCGCTAAAAAGCTTAGTGCAAGAAGAAAAATCATGACTTTAGTTCACGATATCCCCGATGCACAACAGCCTGGTGAAAAGAATGCTGATTACAAGGCAAGAGTTAAAGGTATTAAACATCCTTTAATCGAAAAAGTATTCAACGAAATCGCTCCCAAATATGCTGAAAGAGCTGAAAAACTCGGTCAGGGCGGCGGCTACACCAGAATTTATCATCTTAACAACCGTCGTGGTGATGATGCTGAAATGGCTATTATCGAATTGGTTGACTAATTAAAAATAATAAAAAAAGCGCTTTTTAAAGCGCTTTTTTATTTTTTCTTTTTTTCTCAATATGCCGTTAATCGCGCTATAGCCCTACTTTTATACAAAAACACTATTTAAATTTTAAATAAGTTGCTTTTATTTGGCAGCTTTTGGTGTGATTTGTTGTTTTTTGCTGGCGTAAAAAAGTATAAGCTTGGTGCAAGTTAAACGCAAGCGGTGTAAAGCGCTTGTTATTTACAAAACGCAAAAAGCGCGTTAGTTTGCATTTAGTATTGGTTGTTTGAATCGTTTTGCTATGGCAAAATGTGGGTTAATCGTGTTATAGAGGGCTTTTTGGAACAATTAATTGGGTGGTTTAAAAAAAGATTAATTGCTCTTCGTTTAAAGTAACGAAAAAATGGGTGGTATTACAACGGGTAAATATTAATAAATGGGCAAGGCTAAGTAACTATTGTCTGATGTTTAAGATTCAGTTGCTTAATAATTGCAAAAAGCTGGGCTATAGCTTGATTAACGGCTATTATTGCGTTTTTTTAGTGCTATTTTGAGTAGTTTGTTAGTTTTGGTAATAAAAACCTAAAAGAGGCTCTATAACGCGATTAACGTGCTATTAATTAAAAAATGAATAATGGCAAGTGGTTTTAACTGCTTAAGTTAAAAGACAAGAATACAAAATGTGCTAATAATAAAAAATATATTAAATGTGGCACGCGCGCGCTTGACATTGAGTTATCATATAAGTATAATATAACAAGATATAAGTATAAATTATAACACTCGCTAAAAAACGAACAAAAAGTACGAGTGATATAAGCACGGGTTATTGCAGGCGGTAAAAAATGACAAAAACGCAAGAACAACTTAACGTTCCCACGGAAAATCCATTGGGCTGGGAAAAAATAGGCAAGCTGTTGTTAAGATTCTCTTTGCCGGGAATTATTTCAATGGTAATAAACTCGCTATACAACATAGTGGATCAAATATTTATCGGTTGGGGCGTTGGCTTTTTAGGCAACGGCGCAACAACGGTGGTATTTCCGCTTGTAACTATTGCGCTTGCCTTTTCGCTATTGATATGCGATGGAACGGCCAGTCATATGAGTTTAATGCTCGGCAAAAAGAAGGAGCAAGCCGCAGCGGAAGGCGTTGCAACGGGCATGGTTGCTTCGGTTGCCGTTAGTATAATTTTGGCAATAGTTTTTTTGGTTTTTCTCGAGCCGTTGTGCTGGTTATTCGGCGCAACCCAATTAACTCTTCCGTACGCGCTTGAATACGGTAGAATTATTGCGATAGGATTACCCCTTTCTGGTATAGCGGTAGGCTTTGCGGGCTTTATTAGGGCAGACGGAAGCCCTCGCTATAACATGATGGGCTTAATCGTTGGCTGTGTTACCAATATAGTATTAGACGCTTTGTTTATTTTAGTATTTAAATGGGGCATAGCGGGCGCTGCTTGGGCAACGATAATTGGTCAGGGTGCAAACGCGTTAATTTATTTTTTATACGTATTTAAGTTTAAAACGATAAAAATTACAAAAAGCACATTTAAAAGCTTTTTTAAAACACTACCAAAAATAGTAGGAATGGGTATTTCATCCTTTATCAATCAAGCTGTGGTAGTAATTATCGTTGCGGTTCAAAACAACCTTTTAAAAACGTACGGCGCAATGAGCGAATACGGGGCTGAAATCCCAATGACGGCGCTCGGCGTTACTATGAAGGTGTTTAACATCGTTATAGCAATAATTATCGGCTTAAACTCCGGGGCTCAACCTATTTTGGGTTACAATTACGGCAGCGGAAAGCACGATAGGGTAAAACGCACCTTTTTATACACGCTTTTATTCGGCACGGGAATAACGGTAATAGCGCTTATTATATTCCAATTATTCCCCGAAACAGTGGTAAGCATATTCGGCAACGAAGATCCTCTTTATACCGATTTTTCGGTGCTCTGCTTAAAGGTTTATTTACTTGCAGTGCCGCTAAATTCTGTAAAGATGATAGCAGGTGCATTCTTCCAATCTGTAGGAAAACCGTTTTTAGCTTCAGTTTTATCTCTTTCTAAGCAAATAGCTATTCAAGTGCCCCTCGTTATACTTCTTCCTATGCGATTCGGGGTAAAAGGAGTGCTCTATTCGGGCCCCGTTTCAGATATTGCGAGCTTTATTTTAACTGCAATTTTGTTTGCCGTAACCTATAAAGGAATATTTAATAAAAAAGAAAAGCAACAAATCGAAAAAGGTACAGTTATAGCTAAAACCTCTACCGAAAAGGTTAGGGTAATTACCATTGGCCGTACGTACGGGGCAGGCGGAAGATCAATTGGTAAAGAGCTTGCAAGAATGTTAAACGTTGCTTATTACGATACCGAAATTTTATCTATTGCCGCGCAAAAAAGCGGACTGGATGAAAACTACCTGCAATCGGTTGATGAAAAAAAGGCAACGCAATTAATGCTTGCTCAGAGGTATGCACAGGCAGATGCTTACCGTGAGGCAGAAAAGGCAAGAATTGCTGCAATCGAGCAGGCTGCTTGCTCTTCATGCGTAATCGTCGGCAGAAGGGCAGATAAGGTGCTTAAGGGCAAGGTTGAAGTGTTTAGCGTATTTATAGATAGCTCGTTAGAAAAACGGGTAGAACGCATTTGCGCGCGCGAAAATCTCTCCGCTGAAGAAAGCAGAAAAAAAATACTCAAGGTAGATAAAGAGCGCCAGCAGTATTACGATCAAACAGAGGGCTTTGGTTGGGGTGAAGCTAGTAACTATAACTTGTGTTTAGATACCACCTCTCTTTCGGCATCGCAGGCGGCAGAAATAATAGGTCAAGCATACAAAAGCTGGGCTATAGATCGATAAATAGGCACTTTAAGAAAAAAATAGTTACGAAAAGTAAACAAAAAAGGTTTTTGCACAGATTAGCAAAAACCTTTTTTGTGTAAAAATATTTAATAAGTTACACTATAGCGCTGTTAACGGTATATTACTTTTTTTCACTACGTTTTTTTATAACGACAGCTCCAATGATAATGTCTAATATTAAAATTAGTTGAAACGGACTAAAGTTTACGTTATCCATAGTAAATAGACTAATAATTAAAAACAAAGCAAGGCTTAAAACCCAACCAATAAGCAATAGCCTATTAGTTTTCGCGTTTTGTTCTTTTTCTTTTGATTTTCTTTCTTCTTCTCTAATTTGTAATTCTTTTTCTGCTTCTATTTTTTTAACTTTTGCTTCGTCGATATAACGGTGGTTATAATTAGTTGTCGTCGTGTTTTCATCTTCAACGAAAATTTGATTACCGCAATAGTTGCAAAATTGAAGTTTTTTGCCTTCCTCAACCTTGATAATTGCACCGCAATTTGTACATTTTACGTCAATAGTTTTCATATTCTACTCCTCGTTAATTAAAATAATAATTTTGTGTAAAAATTATAACACTAATTTTAGTGTATGTCAAACAAAAACATTATATTTAGTGTAAACTGTTAGCATGATAACGCTCGGATCTAACTTAAAAAACTTAAGAAAAGCAAAAAATATCAGTCAACAGCAATTTGCAACATTAATGAATACCACTCAACAGCGAGTTAGCGAATGGGAATGTGGAAAGGTTGAACCATCATTATATAATATTATAAAAATATTGAAGGTGCTTGGTGTAGAGTTTGAAGATTTAGTAGAAGGAATAGGCGAATAAAGCGCCGTATTTTAATTGATTTTTCTAATTGAGCTAAAACTATACAAAAAAATAAAATAAGTAGAAAAAGCTCTAAAGCAAAATTACTTTAGAGCTTTTTTTGTTTTTAAATTATGCCGTAGCGGTTAATAAGGAGGTCGTTACGTCGCTTAGAGCTGTAGCGTTTGCTCTGCAAGCAACCCTTTGCTCTGTTTTGCCTTTTGAAAGAGTTAATTCGTTTAAATCAAGGTTACGATATGCTGCTTTTGTTGTAAATATCGGCTAGGTTTTTTTGCCAAAATATGCCGTTAATCGCGCTATAGCGCCACTTTTTTGTTTGGTGTGGTGGTTTTTGGCTATAAATAAGCAATAAAATAATGATTAATTTATGCTGTTAAGCGGTTAATTTTAACTTTCCTCTTGACAACGGACAAAAAGAATATTATAATATAAACATATTAAGATAATGCTATAACGGAGTGAAAATGAGTTATAAAATTTTTGAGCGAGATAAATATTTGTTGCCCTATAAAAGCGATATAGAGTTAAGAATGAACAATTATTATAAAAAACTCAATCAGCTTTTGTCGGGTAGCGTAACCTGTTTAAGTGATTTTGCTAACGGGCATCATTATTTCGGGTTTCATAAAAGTAATGACGGTTGGTATTATCGCGAATGGGCGCCGGCAGCCGAAAGCGTTTGTTTGGCGGGCGACTTTAACGGTTGGAATAAAAACTCCCATCAACTTAAGAATTTAGGCAACGGCGTATGGGAAATTTTTATGCCGGGAACTAACGCCCTGTATAACAATTGCCACGTAAAGGCTATAGTTACACATAACGGGCAGCAGTTAGAGCGCATTCCGTTATATATCCGCAGGGTAGTGCAAGATCCCGTTAATTTTTCTTGGTGCGGTGTAGTTACCGATATTCCTGAATACAAATGGCGCGTAAAGGGATTTAAGCCCAAAAAGAACTTGTTTATATACGAATGCCATATAGGTATGGCGCAGGAAGAAGAGGGTATAGGCAGTTATTTGCAGTTTGCCCGCAATGTTTTACCGCGCGTAAAAAAGCTTGGCTATAACACCATTCAAATTATGGCTATTATGGAGCATCCCTATTACGGCTCGTTTGGTTATCAGGTTTCTTCGTTTTTTGCGCCATCGTCAAAGTTTGGCAGAATTAACGAGCTTAAAGAGCTTATCGATACCGCACACTCTATGGGAATTGCCGTGCTTTTAGACGTGGTTCACTCGCACGCAGTTCGAAATACGGCAGAGGGCATTAACGAGTTTGACGGAACAGTGTATCAATTTTTCCACGACGGTCAGCGCGGTGAGCATCCCGCATGGGGAACGAAGTTGTTTAACTACGATAAAAACGAGGTTATTCATTTTTTACTATCTAACGTAAAATATTGGATGGAAGAATTTCACTTCGACGGGTTCCGCTTCGACGGAGTAACCTCTATGATCTATCACGATCACGGCTTGGGCTCTGCTTTTACCGATTATTCAAAGTATTTTTCACTCAATACCGATACTGAGGCGATAACCTACCTGCAGCTTGCTACCAAGCTTATTCACGAGATTAATCCTAACGCCATTGCCATTGCTGAAGATATGTCTGCAATGCCCGGAATGTGCTTGCCTATCGAAGAGGGAGGCATTGGTTTTGATTATAGGCTTGCAATGGGCTCGCCCGATATGTGGATAAAGCTTATAAAATCCACCAAAGACGAGTTCTGGAGTATGGGGCATATTTGGTACGAGCTTACTTCACGCAGGCCGGGCGAAAAATATATAGGTTATGCAGAGTCACACGATCAAGCGCTTGTGGGAGATAAAACGATTATCTTCCGCTTGTGCGATAGCGCGATGTACACAGATATGAATGAAAGTAGCGATAACGCAGTTATAGCCCGCGGTATTGCTCTTCATAAGATGATTAGATTGGTAACTTTATCGCTGGGTGGCGAGGGTTATTTGAATTTTATGGGCAACGAATTTGGCCACCCTGAATGGATAGATTTTCCCAGAGAGGGCAACGGATGGAGTTATTTTTACTGCCGCCGTCAATGGAGTTTAGCCGATAGCGAAGACCTTAAGTATAAATATATGCAAAATTTTGATAAAGAAATGGTTGAAATTTGCAAAAAGCGCAAGGTGTTTACTAAGCCGGCTCAATTGCTCTCAATCGACGAGGGCAAACAAATTCTCGCATATAAGAGGGGTGGTTTGGTTTTTGCATTTAACTTCAGCCCCACTCAGTCTTACCCTGATTTAAAAATAAAAGTGCCCGCCAAAGGCGATTATCGCGTAGTTTTATCTTCTGATGATGAACTTTACGGAGGATTTGAGCGCATCGATAACGAGGTTATATATACCGCTAAAAAGAGCGAAGACGGTTACTTTATTGATATCTATTTGCCGGCAAGAACGTCGGTTGCGCTTGCTAAACAACGGGTAAAAAAATAACCGTTAGCTACTAAAGAACGTAAAAAAATATCCCGCTTTGCTTTTTAAAGGTAAGCGGGTTTTATTTTTGTGCGTATTTGTGGTTTTATGTGCCGATAATCGCGTTATACGGGGCTTTTTAGTTTTAAATAGATGAACTTTGGTTGCTTTTGGGGCATATGCGTAGGCTCTTAAATTCCTATGCGATTTTCAATCGTTAACTTTAAGCCTAAGCTCTTAAGCTTTTTTAAAAAAGGAATGAGCAAACAAAAAATTTAGTTTTTTGCTTTAGAGTAGGTTGCACAAAAACCGCACTTTAGAGCTTAACAAACGGAAAAAGCTTGTAAAAAGTGGGCGCGCGCGGGGGCGAATGTGAAATTTTACTGAAATTTATAAAAAATTTTCAACTTTTTCGGCTTAAACTATTGTAAATTTTTTTATCTTATGTTAATATAAATGTATGGGTGATTATACTATGTATAATTATATTAACCCACCTACAAATTTTTTTTGGAGAAAGAAGGTATGGCAACCAACTTTAAACACAAACTCACGGCGTTATTAACGGTAGTTAGCGTAGTAATCGCTCTCGTTTGCACGAGTGCCGTAACTGCGTTTGCAGATTATAGCGCAACCGACGTAAGCGATTACGTTGCAAGCAACCAGCAAACGGTAACCCAATCGGGTATCGACCCCGATAATTACTTTGCTGCCGTTCAAATCGATCCCGATACGAACGAAGCTTATGCGAAGGCTCAAAAAATAGTTGAGCTCGCCCAAATGCGCGCTACTTTTATTGCAACTTATAACGAAGATTACGTTGCTCAAAATTACGAGCCCGCAAACGTGAACGAAGTTAACGGTTTAATTGCCGAATATGCAAACGAAGTAGTTTTAGCAAACGGCATTTTAGGCGCTGATTGGGCACTATATGCAGAACAGTTCCAAGCTGATGCTCAAGCGCTCGAAGCACAAATCGTCGCTATTGCAAACGAAAGTGCAGCTGCTTTTGCTAAATATCAGCAAGATGCAGTAAACGCAGTTGTTAATAAATATAATGCTTTAAAGGCAGCTAACGATAACAATCCCGGCGTTGCGGCTAACCAAGCGGTAGGCGCTTATAACAGCGAACAGCTTGCAGCTTTAAACGTGGCTTATCAAACTTACGTTACCGATGAAAATACGTTCGTTAACGCAGTAGCATATCAAGCTCCCACCGTTAGTGCATGCGAGAATGCAGTTGATGAGTTAAAGGCTCAAGCACTCAATGCTCTTACTGCTATTCCCAAAAACGAACTTGAAATTGCTTATAATGCTTATATGGATTACGTTGCAGCCGAAACCGCAGATAAAAACGGTGCTGATTATGCAGCTAATCTCGAAGCTGCAAAGCAAGCTGCAAGTGCATTACTCGGCGGAGCAATTAGCTTTTACGATAACGCATCGGCTGACGTTCAAACCTATTACAGCTCTCAAGCTAAGAGCTTAAAGGAATTCGACGCTTATTTAGAAGGCGATCCTACTTACGTTGTTGAGAAGGTAAGTTCTATTTCTACCACGGCCGTTACCGTAACTGCAAAATATGCAGATAACGGCGAGCTCGCACAAGTTATTCCCGAAAACTGCACCTTACGCGCTTATCAAAGTGCAAACGGCGCGGCTAAGAGAAACGCCACCAACCAAATTAAAGAAAAAGACAGTAATTTATCGGTTGCCTACTTTATTTACATATCGGTTTACAAAGGATCACAACAAGTTAAATACGATCTTCCCACTGCAGACGAAGCTGGTAGAGAAGTCGTTTATGAAGTAAAAATAGACCTCAACTCATATTATAACAACTACTGTGCAGACAACGAATATGAGGCAGATAAGCTTTCAAACATCACCGATGCACATCAGTTGGCAAATGGCAATAACGATCTTTCACTTTGTTATGCATACAACATGGGTGCGGTTACCAACTTAAGTTATACCTTAGAAGGAGGAGTGCTCGTGTTTACTACTAATTCACTCAATAACATTTGCATCGCAGGAACAGGCCTTGAATCGCTTATTACAAATCCTTTATTCTGGCTTTGCATTTTATTGGCTATCATTATTATAATAGTTATAATTAAGAAGGTAGTTAAACACGTTAGATACTCTATTAAGTTCAACTCAAACGGCGGTAGCGAAGTTGCTCCCATTAAGGCTGCTAAATATGAATATTTTGTTCTTCCCGCTGCTCCCACTAAAGAAGGTTACGTATTTGCAGGCTGGTATACCGATAAAGATCTTAAGAATAGATTTATCGATACTTACTTAAAGAAGAGAAGATCTATTAAGCTTCATGCAAAATGGGCTGCTCCCGTTGCTAAAGACCGTCTTATCGAAATGTACGAAATACTCCGTGACTTAATGCGTTCTTATAAGAAAGAAAGCTTTAAGGCGTTACTCGGCCTTTCTGAAACGGAATTGCTCGCTAATATGTACTTAAAAGAAAATCACATCCAACTTAACCTCGCTCTCAATACCGACGAGATGAAGAAGGAAGGTTACAACGTAAGCGCAAGCAAAGAAAGAAAATTTGCAGAAGTTCCTTGCCAAATCAATATTTCTACCGAAGAATTGTTCGGCGAAGCTTTAGAACTTACCAAACGCACTCTTCTTGCTAAAGGTTTACAACACATTGAAGATTACGTTCCCTGCAAGGCTTCTACTGCCGATGAAAGAAAGAACGGATTTGCATATTTCGTTCGCAACGAACGCGTTGCTGAAACCGCTGAAGACTTCTTTGAACTTTTGAGAATAGCTATTAAGTCTTACGTTTTAGAAGAAGAAAACGAAAACTTCAAACCCGGCGATAAGGTAACCCTCGCAAGAATTTATATCACCAACGAAGTTGCATGCTTACATCTTCCCATCGTTAAAGGTGATAAGAACCTTGGCAAAGCTTCTCGTGATGCAAGCTTTGAAGATACCCCCGTATTGTTCAGAATTTTAGCGGCTCGCGATATGATCGAAGCTTACGATATGATCGACAAAGTAATGCGCTCTAACGGCTTTACAAAATGCCCCGAAAACGCAAACGATCTTACCGACGTTAAGCTTCCCGCAACCAACGGTTTTGCTTATACCTTAAAGTTCTAAGCGAAAAAATAAAAGTTAAGCGGAGCGAAAATTTTCGCTCCGCTTTTATCATGCAATTTTTTGCTAAAATATATCGATAATTGCGTTATAGATTGACTTTTTGCTTTTTTTTAAGTGGCAATTACTGTTTAAATTAACCCCTTAATTTTATTTATGGCAAAATAAAATCGCCGCCACAAAAAGCGCGCCGGCGCAGATTAAATAAGCATAAAGCTAAGTGCTTTTGGCTAGTTTAACGATTATTTGTTGTATTCGTTTTGCCGCTAAACCGGTAGATTTGCGTTTTTTTACGGCTTGTTTTTGTTTTGTATTTCGCGACTAAAGCGGTTGTGCCTGTTTATAAGGTCTATCATGTCGCCTGTGCTCTTGTTTTTTTGTTCCTTTGCAACGTTTTTGCTCGCCGTTAAATCTATTGAGGTTTTGGCGGGCTTTTGCGTGCGGGGAGACGTGATTTGATGGGGCTTTGCAAGCGGGGTTGCAAAAGGG
>JAFTIY010000118.1 GCA_017456665.1 Clostridia bacterium
CGTCATCGTCTACTTGAGGAATTTCTACACGAATTTTAGTGCCGTCTTGAATAGAGATAACTGCTTCGGTATAGCCCTTATCGTCAAGCCTAGCTCTTAAAATTTCCATAGCGTCTTCAAGTACGTCTTGATTGGTTTCGCCATCTACCTCGGGGGTTAATACAACGTAATAACCGCCAGCTAAATCAATACCCTTGCCAACTGTGCTTAAAATAGAGTTGTAGTCTTTAATAGTTCCGGGAATTTCGAAACTTGCGAATGACGCAACTCCAACTAAAGCAATAACGATGGCTAAAAGAATAGTGATTACAATTGATTTTCTCTTGCTCATTCTTGCCTCCTGCTTTTATAAAAGCAATCTAATAGTAACTTTTTTACACGCCCCGTTTATAGGAGCTCACTAATATGTTAACGGACGCATGACGCCCTATATTAATGCCAAAGCTTGATTTTTTGCGCTTTTAACAACCAACTTTTAAGCCGTGCCGCGCGAAAAAACACCGTGCGATATTTTTGCACTTTGTTATTATATAATGAATGTAAAATTTAGTCAATGATTTTGAACGCGTTTTACGAAAAATATAGTCGAATTCTTAAAAAAACTTTATATTTATTAATATATAGAGCGCACTAACCGATACGTATAGCGCGCAAATCCCCTTTTGCAATGTACTTGCTTCATTTAATTGATACTTAGCCAACCTTTATCGGCTAAGGAAATACTAGTTAAAATAAAATAAAGGCACGTCTGCTTATTTTTAAGTTAGGCGTGCCCGTTTTTATTTTTTAAGTTATTTGCGCCGATTTATTCACCGTCTTCTTTTTCTTCAGATAAAACGTGAAGGGCGCATTCAGTTCTCGTTTTCATAAGTTCGCAGGTGTAAGCGTAGGGCTTATTAATATCACCGTTAAAAGCGTAGTTATTAGCCGCACATCCTCCGCTACAATGGTAGCGAGCAAAGCAATTTTCACAGCCCTGACGTGTAAATAACGAACTATTTTTAAATTTTGCGCGAATTTCTGCATTAATTTTGCCATCGAATACGTTGCCCATATAAAATTCGGGCTTATCTGCAAACTGATGACACGGATAAATATCGCCAACTGGAGTTACCGAAAAATATTCGTTACCAGCGCCGCACGCGTTTACCCTCTTCGCAAGGCACGGACCACCCTCTAAATCTATTGCAAAATGGAAGAAATGAAAACCTTTACCCTCTCTTCTTCTCTTTACGTATTCACGAGCAAGTGCTTTATATTCCTCTTTGATTTGCGGAAGCATTTGATCGGTAAGCTCAAGCTCGTGCCCTTTTGCGAGCACTACGGGCTCAAGCGAAATTTCTTTAAATCCGCTATCTGCCATAAAGAGCACGTCTTTGGCAAAATCGAGGTTTTTATTTGTGAACGTTCCGCGTATATAATAGCTTTTATCGCCACGATTAGCCACGAAATTTTTAAAATTTTCGATAATTACGTCAAAACTGCCCTTGCCGTTTACCGTTTTTCTTACAGCATCGTGAACCTCTGGCCTACCGTCTAAACTTAAAACTACGTTTTCCATATTTTCGTTTAGCCATTCTGCCTTTTCACCGCTCAACAAAACGCCGTTTGTAGTCATGGTAAACAAAAATTTTTTACCTAACTTTGCAGCCTTTTCATTTGCATATTCGACGGTTTTTTTAACAACGTCAAAGTTTAAAAGTGGTTCTCCGCCAAAAAAGTCGGTTTCAAGCACCTTTCTGTCACCCGAATTTTCAATGAGAAAATCAATCGCCTTAAGAGCGACCTCTTCACTCATAAACTCTCTTTCGCCCGAATATGCACCCGTGCCTGCGAAACAATATTTGCAACGCAGGTTGCAATCGTGACAAATATGCAAACAAAGCGCCTTAACGTACTCGCTCTTGGGGGGAACTACGGGATTATCCTCTTTCATGAGAATGCCTTGCGTTTTAAGCTCAATTATTTCTTTTTCGATTTCGTCGATAACATCTTGTTCCACTCCGCCAAAATCGTAAGGCAAGCCTTGCATCTTATTAATTACCTGACAGGTAAGCGCATCACACTTATGCAAGCTTCCGCTGGCTACGTCGTATAAGTAGTATTCGTTATCAAATGAAAAACAGTGTACCATTTTTGCTCCGTAAAAAACTCCGAAAAAAAGGGCTTTCCGACCTTAATCGAAAAAACCCAAAGTGGTAAAACGGCTGACGTTAATCAGCCGATAAGTACCCCTATAACTGCATTAACAGCGTTATTAGCAGATTTCTTTAATCTTTTTTTCTCTGGTTTGTTTGCCACAAGATTGGTTACCAACGGTGCAGCTGGTTTTGCATGCTGACTGACAGGTGCTTCTGCATTCACCGCAAGCGGTAACGTTTTTCTTTTGCGCAACTGCTATAGTTTTAATTCTGTTCATAATTTGCCTCCGACAATTTATTGCCTGTTTATTGCTATTTAATATTATAAACTATTTCGACATATTTTTCAACTGTTATTAACTTGTTTTTTTAAATTTGCAAAAATAATTCCCAAAATCATGCCAAAAATTATCGAAAAAACCAATTCTACGGCAGTTTTTATGGTAAACAGGCTACCCGAAAATATAAAAAATATCAACTGAACGGTAATTCCGCTTAAAATTCCGGCAAAAAAGCCGATTACTATTCCCCTTCCGCTACCCGACAAAATAAGTGCAAACACTAAAGCCGCGACTAACCTTATAACAATATTTACGGCTGTAAGCAACCCATCACTTGCTCCAGTAAACGAAAAAATAACTGCGAATACCGTTAATAAAAGTAAAGTTGCTAAAAGCGTAGCTATTTCGCCCTTTAATACGCGTAATAATAACCCTTTGTTCATAAAATCTTCTCCCAATAGATTTTATGCCCTCTTTTTTAATATATTACAATTAATCGAAATTTACCCTAAAGTATTACTAAAATACGCGTTAACAGCGTTATAGCCCATCTTTTTATTTATCGATACTAAAATTTATGCATTAAAACGCAAAAAAAAACGGGCGACTAAAAACCGCCCGGAATTAGATAAATTAGTTATTTGAATTTTCTTCAGTAACTTCTTGTTCTTTAGTTTGTGCTTCTTCAAGTTGAGTTTGATCACCATTGTTGAGTTCGGGAATTACTTGGTAAATCGCCATTTTATCAACGAGGATATAAGAGTTTTTATCTGCCGTTCCGGTTTGTAAAAGGAAGGTTTCGTTATCGCGATCTATTTCTACTACAGTGCCGTAAATAAGACCGATAGTTTTTACTCTATCACCAATTTTAATGTTGTTCATCTTATCTTCAACTTCTTTTTGCTGTTTTTTTCTTTGGCGTGAGTTAAACACCATTAAAACAACGATTAGAGCAATAGGAATAATCCAAATAAGCCAACTCTCCCAGCCTCCTGAAGGCGTGGTAGAATCAGATGCAGAGCTTAATAAATTGATAAGTAATTTCATAAATTTCTCCGTTTAACGCAAAACGCGCAATTTTTTTATTTTTTGCGATTAGCATTGGGTTACATGCCACCCCTTACTAACACATATATAATATATAAATTTTGCTTTTTTAGCAAGTTATTTTTGCCAATAAATTAAATTTTACCGTATTTTTGGTAAATTCTTTAACAAAATCGTCAAGATAACCGCCAATAATCGCTTTTCGTAAATTTTTAGACAAGTTTACTAAAAAGGTAGTATTGTGCAAACTTAGTAGCATTCCACCAAGCATTTCGCCTGTGTTAATGAGATGGCGGAGATATGCCTTGGTATAGTTTTTACAGCAATAGCAATCACACTCTGGGTCGAGCGGAGTATAATCCTCTTTGTAAGCGCCGTTTCTAACTACAACCTTTCCGCGTGAGGTCATTGCAGTTCCGTTGCGGGCAATTCTAGTTCCTAAAACGCAATCGAACATATCTACACCGCGAAGAACACCCTCTATAATGCAGTCGGGACTACCTACGCCCATTAAATACCTGGGCATATTTTGAGGATATTTATCCTGCAAGAATGAAAGTACGTCGTACATCAGTTGCTTTGGCTCGCCTACCGATAAACCGCCAATACCGAAACCGCATTTTGCATAAGGTACGGTTTCACGCAGTGAGATTTCTCTTAAATCTTTAAATATACTGCCTTGAACTATAGGAAAAAGCATTTGCTTGGGATTTTTATGCTCGTTATAACAGCGATCAAGCCATCTTAACGTGCGCTCCATTGCAATTTTTGCACCCTTATAATCGGTATCGTAAGAGCAGCATTGGTCAAACGCCATTATAATGTCTGCACCCAAATTGTTTTCTATCTGCATTGCCCTTTCGGGTGTTATAAAATGCTTTGATCCGTCTACACTCGAAGAAAAAATTACCCCTTCGTCTTTAATGTTGTTCAGCTTTGCAAGCGAAAAAATTTGAAATCCGCCACTATCGGTTAAAATGGGCCTATCCCAATTCATAAACTTGTGTAAGCCACCTGCGTTTTTTACAATTTCATCGCCCGGGCGCATATAGAGATGGTAGGTGTTAGAAAGTATAATTTGAGCGCCTGCCTCCTTTAAATCGCGCGGGAACATTCCCTTAACCGTTGCTTGCGTTCCAACGGGCATATATATAGGAGTTTCAATATCGCCGTGAGGAGTGTGAAGTATGCCCGCCCTTGCACCGTATTTAGGATCTTGTTTTATGACTTCGTATGAAAATTCTTGCATAATATTATTTAAAAAAGTAGGTCTATAACGCGATAAACGACCGTTTAGTTATTTTTTACCGCTAAAATTTAATAGAGGAACATTGCATCGCCAAAACTGAAAAATCTGTATTTTTCTTGCACTGCCAAATTATAAAGCTCAAGAGTTTTTTCTCTGCCAAGCAGAGCAGAAACGAGCATTATTAACGTGCTTTCAGGAAGATGGAAGTTGGTAATTAATGCATCTATACATTTAAACTTATAGGGGGGATAAATGAATATTCCCGTATCGCCACAACACTGCTTAACCATGCCGTTTTGATCGGCTACCGTTTCTAACGTGCGAACGCTGGTAGTTCCCACCGCGATAACTCTGCGCCCTTCGCTCTTTGCCTTATTTATAGCATCGGCCGCATCCTTATCAATATTGTAGTACTCAACGTGCATCTCGTGCTCTTCAAGATTATCAGACTTTACCGGACGGAAGGTTCCCAACCCAACGTTTAGTTGAACCCTAGCAAACTCTATTCCTTTACTTTGCAATCTTTGCATAAGCTCAAGAGTAAAGTGTAAGCCGGCTGTGGGAGCAGCCGAAGATCCTTCCTTATTGCAATATACCGTTTGGTAACGCTGTTGATCTTTTAGTTTTTCGTGGATATAAGGAGGGAGAGGCATTTCGCCCGCTCTTGAAAGAATGTCTTCAAAAACGCCGTTAAACTCAAAGCGTATTATGCGCTCGCCCGTAGGAGTACGGCTTACAACCGTTAACTTAAGCTCTTCGTTTACGGTTAAAACAACCCCTTCTTTTGCTTTTTTGCCCGGCTTTACGAGCACTTCCCAATCGGTAAGATTGAGCCGTTTTAATAGCAATACTTCAACTTTGCCACCATGTTCGGTATAAGCAAAAAGACGTGCAGGATAAACCTTCGTATCGTTAATTACAAGCAAATCGCCCGCCTTTAACATATTTTCTATATCGTAAAAGTGTTTATGCTCTACCCTATCAAGCTGCTTATCGTAACATAAAAGCCTTGAACTATCACGAGGGTAAACGGGAGTTTGCGCAATAAGTTCTTCGGGTAGATTGTAATAAAAATCAGAAGTTTTTAACATTATAATTCCGTTAGTTTTAGTTTTTTTGCTTTAAAAAAAATGCCATTAATCGACTTATAGCGCGACTTTTAACTTAGTCATCGTCATTTTCGTCATCAAACAAGCTTAACTGTTGCTTAGGCTTTTTAGGTATTTTAATTCCCAAATGAGCATACGCCTTTGGCGTGCATACCCTACCGCGCGGCGTTCTTGCTATAAAGCCAAGCTGTAATAAATATGGCTCGTAAACGTCTTCAATAGTATTTTTATCCTCGTTTACGGTTGCGGCTAACGTTTCAAGACCAACAGGGCCGCCGCCGAATTTATAGATCATCGATTGCAATAAGCTTATATCAATGTTATCTAGCCCAAGCTTGTCGATTTCCATCTTTTCAAGAGCGATAACAGCGTCGCCGTAAGTAATAGTTTCGTGCCCTAACACCGATGAAAAATCGCGCACTCTCTTTAACAGTCTATTTGCAATACGCGGAGTTCCGCGACTTCTGGTTGCAATTTCCATTGCACCTTGGCCTTCGATCCCTATCCCTAAAACCTCTGCAGAACGGGTTACGATTTCGGCAAGCTGCTCGGGCGTATACATCTCGAGCCTGCAAAGCACTCCAAAACGGTCACGCAAGGGGGATGAAAGCATACCCGCGCGCGTTGTAGCACCTATTAAAGTGAATTTTTTTAGGGGAATTTGTACCGTTCTTGCTGAAGGGCCTTTACCGATGATTATATCGAGTGAGTAATCTTCCATTGCGGGATATAAAATTTCTTCAACGGTATGATTTAGGCGATGTATTTCGTCGATAAACAAAACGTCCCCTTCGTTTAAATTGGTTAAGATAGCAGCCAAATCACCCGCCTTTTCGATAGACGGGCCGCTTGTAACTCTTATCGAAACGCCCATTTCGTTAGCAATAATATGTGCGAGCGTAGTTTTACCAAGACCCGGGGGCCCATATAGTAAAACGTGGTCTAACGGCTCGTTTCTAATCTTTGCGGCCTGCATATACACGGCCAAATTACTCTTTACCTTTTCTTGCCCAACGTAGCCCTCCATTGATTTGGGGCGCAATATATTTTCAACTTCGTCAAACTCAGTGCGAGTGCTTAATATTAACCGCTCTTCACTTGTTTCTTCTGAATTTAAAAAATCGTCGTCTAACATGATTATCTTCCTAAATATTAATAAAAAGTGGGGCTATAACGCGATTAATGCCATTTAAGCCAGAGAGCGAAGCGCGTTTGCGATTATATCTTCAACGCTTTTTGCTCCATTTGTAAGTGCGTTTTCAACGGCCCTTGTAGCCGTAATTTTATTATACCCTAAACTCATAAGCGCCATAACGGCGTTTTCTCCGTCGGATGAAGAAGAAAGCATAGGGATTGCCGATACCAAAGGTGAATCGTCTTTAACGTTTGAAACGCTTTCACGCAGTTCTACTATAATTCTTTCAGCTGTTTTTTTGCCAAGCCCTTTTATTTTAGAAAGAGCCTTGACGTCTGACGTAGCAATAGCTAAAGCCAAGTCTTTAACGCTCATCCCACTTAATAAGGTGATGCCCATTTTTGCACCCACGCCCGAAACGGAAATAAGCTTTAAAAACATCTTTTTTTCTTCTAAAGATGCAAAGCCAAAAAGAGAAATTGCATCCTCTTTAACCTGCATATAAGTATAAACTCCCCCCTCTCGCTTTTCCATAAGGCGAGAAAACGCGGCTGTTGAACAGTTAATCTCAAAGCCTATGCCGTTATTTTGCAAGAGAACAACGTTATCATCGTTAGCTAATACTTTTCCGTAAACATAACCTATCATAATATACCTATATTAATTATCTAATGCCAAACGCACCTGAAATTCTGTTGGTAAATACGTGAGTAAGCGCAACGGCTACAGCGTCTGCCGCGTCGTCGGGCTTTGGAATTGATTTGAGCTTAAGCAACGTTTTTACCATTTCTTGTATTTGCCTTTTTTCTGCCCTGCCGTATCCGGTTATCGCCTGCTTTATTTGCAAGGGAGTATATTCATAAAGTCTGCCACATTCCTTTACGCATGTTAATAAAATTACCCCTCTTGCCTGAGCTACGTTTATTGCAGTTTTTTGGTTATTGTTAAAAAAGAGCTCTTCTAGCGCGATTTCTTGAGGTTTATACTTATTGATTAGTTTTTTAAGCGACTGTTCTAGCATCGCAAGCCTAGTGGGCAAACTCTCATCCTTTGGCGTTAAAATAACGCCGTAATCGAGAACTCTTACTCCGCCTCTTTCATCCTTATCTAAAACGCCAAAGCCTATAGTTGCAAGCCCCGGGTCTATTCCTAAAATTACCAAATTTCACTTCCAACCGAGCAACCTACAAAATACTGCAGTTGCCCATTATATAATATATATATATACATTTTAATATAATTTAATTAAATAGTCAAGCAAAAACCGCCTTTTACTACGCTGGCTTATCAAAAAAATAAAATTAAACTAATGCGCACGCATTTATTGATTAGTTTTTTAACAAAAAGTGGGGCTATAACGCGATTAACTATAGTATTATAAAAAAAGCCCGTTTAGATTTTTTCTAAACGGGCTTTTATTTTTAAGCATATAAAGCTTTAATTTAGTTTTGCATAATTAGTCTTTAACGTAAAGTTTAAAGTTAAATTTGATCGGGCGTTTTTCGCTAATAGCCTTTTCGATTTCGGGCATAAAAGATTGGTTTATAGGCACATTAATTTTTGCGTGTGTGGGAAGCGCGCCGCGCGAATGTTCAACCGCCATCCAACTGCTTTCTAGATCGATTGATTCGGGCGATTCGTTTAACATTAAAACTCCAGTACTGCGAAGAACCCTTAATTCGTTTGTGTTTACAATTTGCGCGTAGTTATCGTATATGCGCTTTAATATATCGATTGGCGTTTCTAGATCGCCGCATTTGATAGTGTATAAAACCGAAATGTTCAACCTTACCGTACAAGAAAGCATTCTGCCTTTAACTGACTTTTCGCCTAAAACGCCGTTTTGAGTCAGCATTAAAATTAAAGCGTCGTAATCTTTTGGGAGCAAGGTGCTAAACCAACGTGATTGAATATTCTCTACGCAATTTAGCTTGGTTAAAATTTCTAAAGGATATTCGTTGACCTTAAAATTGATTTTTTGGTCGATTTGCTCCAAAGTTAACCCGGGATTTTGATGAACGCAAATTAAAATTTCGCAAAGAGATTGTCCGATTTTATTTGCGGTAAGCTTAAGCTCTTCTTGATCAAATAAATATTTGGTTACACACGAATTGAGCTTATACTTTTCAAGCTCATCTTCAGATATGATCAGTTTAAAACTTCCGCTTTGCTCCTCACAAATAATTTTGTCGGTAACGAGTTTGGCAGTAATTTCAAACAGCGAAACGATTGAACAATTTAAATCCTTTAAATATTTTTCAGCCGAAAAGCTTTTTTCTTGTAAAAGTTTTGTACAAACTTGAAAAAATAATTGATTATCCATAATTTATTATCCTCGGTAAAATGCCTTTTAAGTTTAACCTTACGTGGCTAAACAGTTTTTTTTAAGCAGCACTATTTCTTTAGTAAACGGGCTTTACATTCTCTATCACATGCAAGCGCAACGTTTAAAATATCGCTTCTGGTATTGATCGTTCTATTCATAGAATAAGGACAAATGCAGTTATGCTCCTTTGCTACGTCCCTACGCTTTTGCGAGAAGAACCATCCGTTTGAAAGATGGAAGCGAATCCACCTTTCGTGCTCGGTTTTAGCTAGTTGCATAACGAAATCGGGCAAATAATCTACTCCATCACCGCCACCTACAACCTCACGAGCGGTTGCATTAAAATATCTTTGCTTATAATAGGTGTTAAATCTGCTTGCATCTTTATTCGATTGCTTGCGGAATACTGATTGAATCAACCAGTTACGGCGCATATCATAATAGTTGGCTTGTTTGGTAGCGCAATCAGATATTGAAATTGCCGTATCTATAAAGTTTTCGCTAGTTAAATCGCATCCAAAAATGAGCTTATCTAAAAGACCGTTTATCTTCTTCATTTGAGATTGCTCTAAGCCAGATCTAGAATAGGTATAATGATAATTCATTTCGCGGCGGCTTTCAATAACCGTTTGATAACTGTAAATATCCTCGTTGCTACCGAAAATTACCACCTTACAGCAATAGTTGTACTCACTGTCGCCACCTAAAAGCTGGAAGCGATTATAAGTTTTTTTATTTAGCTTACTCCAATTAATTCGCTGATAGTTGTTTTTATCTCGAAGGTTAATATATATAGTTTGAGTTTGGGCCGTGCGACCGTGCCCATCAACGTAAGTTGCCTCGTGACGAATATCGTCTAATAAACTATTTGCCATCGAAATATTAAGCTCGTCATCGCCCAACGCTATGATAAACGCCTTATAGCGTGACTTATTGCTATTTCCGTTGCCATGTGCTGTTGATTCTGAAATACGCTCAGGCCCAAGCTTTTGATCTAAATAATCCATAAAACGATAATCAAAGCATGAAGCCTTATGAAAGCAAATTAGGGGAACTTTAAAGTAGTTATAAAAGTTTTCTCCCTGTTCTTCAAGGCGGTCTTTTAAAAACTCTTTACCGTGAACGGTGTTTACGTATTGTTGAGGAATACCCTCTTTTATAACGTAATTTCGCTCACTTATAACCTCTGGCGAATAAACCTTGCCAAAGCGCTTTTTCATCATTTCTTTAATATTTAAATCTTTGCTTTCAATGTTACTGCCACAATCCACGTATAGATATCCGGGATGGCTAAACGCAAACTTACCGGAAATATTGTCTATTTCGGGATCGTAAACGTCGGCAACAAATTGCGATGGCATGCCATTTTTACCAACGTATGCGGTATTTTGATACAATGCGTTAAGTGCGTTTTGCCCGTTACTACCAAATCCAAGCACCGCCACCCTATATTCTTCACTATCCTCAACGGCACTGTCATCAATTAAAAGATTGCCAGTTTTACAGCATGCACAACCGGCTTGTTGACCTTGCTTTAAATTAGTTTGCCCGTAAGAATTTGCAAATGATGAAGCCTCTGAAAAGGCGTTTAGCCTTTCTTCAACCAAGCAGTTACCTGTAATTTGAGCCTCGTTTACAATGTGAATTTGAAAATAAGGTTTAAGCGCGAGCATAACGAAGGGAGCAATATGCTTATTTACCTCGTCTGCAGGTGTTTGCTCCTTTTTTCTATAAACGTTTTTAATGATATTTTTAGTAAAATGTCTTAAGAACTGGCAGTAATAAGCCTTGTCTTCATTGGTAGTTCTGTTATAAACCTTTTCACACCAAATCTCTACTTTATACTCAAATTCAATAAAGAGCGTAATTAAAAAGGACTTTTCTTCCTTTGTAAATCTACCAAAATACTTAGGATAAAGCTTTTCAATCTCTGCTATTTCGCCTTCGGTTAAGTCGTGATTATTAAACGCCGCACCTCTACCCTTAAGCCCTTCGCATCTTCTATCGCGAATAGTCTTAATTTTATTTAGTATCCCATCAAGATCACTCTTTGCTAATTTATTTTTAGCAAATAACTTATCGTAAATTGACTGATAAACGGTTTTTACCTCTTCGCCAAGGGGCTCTGCAATTGATTTAACGTCAAACTCTTCAACTTCATCTTTCGCTTTAACCATGCCGAGAATTAATTGCAAATATCTTTTGCTCGTTTCATACTTTTTTTCAAGCAAAATTCCGCTAGAAAAGGCCAAATCTAAAATAAGTAAAGGTAAAAATTGTCTGCCCTTAATTGTAAGCTCATTACGCAAATTATCATTTAAGCCAACGAACAAATCGTTACAGCCAAGCTCTTTTGCCGCCTTACTTTCATCAATGCAAATACGCCTATCTTTTTCACGGAAAATAAGCTTAGAAAAGTCGCTTTGGTATTCCTCAAAAAAGCTGTACTGATTACTATCCGCACCCGCTGTAGCTTTATATTTAACGGGAATTTTTAACATATCATTGGCAAGAGTACCGATATCGTAAGCTCTCGTTCCTTGATTGTTTTCGCGACTGTTATAAAGCAGCGAAAATGCCAAAACTCTATCAAATGCAGGATCGTAACAATCGTATTGAAGAGCGCTGTTTTCATTGCAAACAAGTTTTAAAACCTTTGCACAAGAAATATTTCCCGTTCCTATTCCGTTTACAACTACCTCTAAAATACAGTCTTCTAGGTGATTTTTATAAAATTCGTAATTAACTTCGGTATCTGAAAGAACGTAAAAATCTATTACCGCACGGTTACGCAAAGAGCCGCGCTTGCCTAAAATTCTGTATACCGTGCCAGATATCTCGTTAAAAACCTCGGCACTGTTAATCGACTCGTGACCGCTTAAATTTTGATTAGTATTAAATGCAAAATAGTGAATTCTGCACTCTTCACTTTCACTTTGCGGTTTCTTTGCAAAAAAGTCGTTGCGTAAGCAAAGATTAATATGCTGGAATACGTTGTCGTTTTCTCTTTTTTTCTTGTGAGAATAAGACCAATATAAATATCCGTTTGCCATTATTTCGCGATGTTGGGCGTTTTTATTATCAAACGCTTCCAGTTCGCTACCCGTAAAAATTATATGGCAATTACGCGTTTTTGCCTTTATTATACGCGTTTTTTCACCGCTTGCCTCTGATGAAGAAGAAATCATGAGGTTGCGAATAAAGTTAAAAAAGCCCGCAACAAACAGCCTAATGCTAATAATAACGTTTTCTAACTTAACGGTGTCGCGATCGAGTTTTCGCAGTTGGTTTACAATCCAGCCGTCTGAATACAAGCCTGCATCAATCAACTTTTGCTTATACTCTTCAATTGCTCTACGCCTATCGTTATCGTGCTTTTCGCTAATGCTGTTTGCCAAAGTAAGAGAATCGTCGGTAACTGCGGTAAATATATAAAAATCCCACTTGTTACTGCGCATATGGCGTCTGAGCAAACCCCGTACGAAGATGTTTACGCCACTGTAAATTTCGTAGCTTGCCTTTGCCGTAATAACGCTGAGAACCATAAGCCCGGCATAAAGGGAAGAGCCCGTATAAAAAACGGACAAAAAGGTGTTTTCACTATTAATTAGCTCAGAGTCTAATCCTTCAAAGGTAAGTCCGCCTATAGCGCTGTAAACGGCATTTAGGACGTTAGCTAAAACACTCGTAGCTCCGCTTGCATTATTAACCTTAAGATTTATTGCAAGCTTTATAGCAAAGCTAACAATAACTGCAAAGGCCACGGCAATTGCTTCTACCCTATACTTAGAATCGGGAGTGCGCCTACGCATATTAAAATAAAATAGCATTGAAATTGCGTATAAAATCGCAACGGCCAAAACGCCTGCAATTCCTGCTAAAATTTCAGCCCAAGGCATAAGTTCCACCTCCTCTTAAGTAAAACAAAAAAACTTCGTTTATTGGTTATCGCCCAAAATTCCGTCGATAATTCCATACGATAAAGCCTCGCTTGAGCTCATCCAATTATCGCGCTCACAATCGGCGTGAATTTGCTCAAGTGAAACGCCGATATTTTCTGCTAAAATTTCTTCAAGCTGATTTCTTGATTTTAAAATACTTTCTGCCATCTTTTGCATTTCGGTCTGAGTTCTCGCCAAACCGCCCTCTGTACTGATAAGCGGTTGGTGAATTAAAATTCTGCTGTTTTTAAGAGCAAAGCGTTTGCCCTTTTGCCCACACGAAAGTAAAAATGCCCCCATAGAAGCTGCCATACCGTAGCATACCGTGCTTACGGGGGATTTTATGTATTTAATGGTATCGTAAATTGCAAGTCCGCTGATAATGCTTCCACCGGGAGAATTGATGTATAGGCTAATTTCTTTTCCGCTATCTTGCTTTTCAAAGTCTAAAAGCTGAAGCACTACTCTCATTGCAGAAGCGTCGTTAACAGATCCGTTTAAAATAATAATTCTCGGTTCTTCCATGTCAAAATACCCCCTTATAAAATCTCGTCGATAATGCCGTATTCGATAGCCTGCTCAGCGGTAAGCGTTACACCCACCTCGCAATCGTCGTGAATTTGATCTACCGATTTGCCGGTACATTTTGCCATTTCGGCCTCAAATACCTCACGCTTAATTTTTGCCTCACGCGCTTCGATAGCTATTTCGGTTTGCTGATTAGAGCCAGCAGAAAGATAGCCGTATGGTTGTGAAAAATTAATTTCGCTATGTTTTAAAGCAAAGCGTTTACCCTTAGTACATTTTGCCAAAAGTAAAGCCGCGTAACCCGAAGCCGAGCCTACGCACACGCCTACAACTGGGCATTTTACGGTGGTTAAGGTATCGTAAATTGCCATCATATCTAAATGACTGCCCCCTTGAGATGCGATGAACAACTGAATATCTTCATCTTCGCTCGCCGCCGACATTGATAAAATGCTAAAAATTATATTTGCAGCCGCGTTTGAATCGAGATAACCGGTTATTGATATAATTCTGCTTTCTGAAAGCCTATCTTCAAACTTTTTTTGTACTTTCATTTAAAAGACTCCTTACCTAAAGGGCTCAAATAAATTAATGCCCCAATATTTGTGCAATAACGCATATTGCACCGCTAGTATTTATAATATAACATATTTTAACTTAATAAGTCAATTTATATATAACCTTTTGTTGACAAATTTGCAAACTTTGTGTATAATTTCACTAACGATTAATTTTGAGGTGTAATCTTTATGAGCAACCTTATTTTTAAAAATTACGAAGCTTTTTATACGATGGTAGCTTCTACCTTCGTTATGACCAACTCTAGATCTGAAGCATTCGACAGCGACTGCGATAAAATAATAGACCTCATCGGCAAAAGCTACAAGCTTAGCGACGAGGTAATTTTAAGTTGCAAAAACGCAATTAGAGATTTGCTTTCGCCGATAGGATTGGTTTCTGATAAAAATGCAATATACAGCGCCAGAACAAGCCAAAGCAGCTGCTCTGACGACGAAATTTTATTCGATATTAAGTGCGACGTTCTTTCTGACTTTGATAAATTTGCAGATAGCAGACTACCCGGAATGAACGGCGAATGGTTTAACTACAGCCACTATTTAACCTACAACGCATACGTTCGTTTTGAAGAGATTAAAAGAGCAAGCATAGGCGGCCAAATTATCCCAAACAGACAGGTTGCAATTTTGCAAATTTTAGGGCTTGGCTGCGAAAAAGATTTACAAGAGGGAATCAATAGGCTTATACGCTGCACCGCATGGGGAGATATTCCCTCGGCAAAGCTACTAGCCTACGCGCTTGAGCTTAACGGCAACACTCAAAAGGCTAACGACGTTTGGCAAACCACCGAGCTTTTAGATAAATATCTTTACGGAGGATACACTGTAGTTCCTCAAACCGAAAAGCAAAAATACAGTGAAACGGCACGAACCTATTACGTTTATATTTCTACCATCTTGCAAGACGTAATTCTTGCAAACAAGCGCGAAAATATAGATTTTTCTTTTATTGAGGCACTTCTTAGCGAAGATCTTGATTACTATAAACGCATGTATTACATACACAACTACGACCGCAAAGAATGGACAGAAGTTACCAACTCTGCCGAAAAACCGAGCAAAAAAATCGGCTTTCGTTAATCTAGTTAAAAACCTCGATTATGTAGCTTAAAGGAGATTATTATGGCTTTTTCTGTTACCGATAAAATCAGACAGCAATATATAGACGAAAACCTAGAAAGTGCAAAAAAAATTCACTACACTCAAACAATCGGCAAGTACGGCGTTAAAACGGTTTTATATAAAGACCTTACAAACACCGAAATGCAAGGCTATCCCTTTGCGAGCGACTACGTTTCGCCCGATGGAAAAACCTATTCGGTAGATCAATTTTTAACCCTTGACGAACAACAAAAAAAGCAATGTGAATTGAGATATTATTATATTCCCTATTCTCACGAGCTTTACGTAGGTACTACCGGTAGCGGTAAAACCACAGGTTGTGTTGAGCCACAATTAAGGGCAATTTCGGCTCAAAAAAATAAACCTAACCTTTTTATTACCGACCCTAAAGGTGAGCTTTTTGACCGCAATGCAAACCACCTAAAAGAAAACGGCTACGAGCTCTTTATTTTAAATTTTAAAGACCACAAGCGTTCTGATAGATGGAATCCTTTACTCGAGCTTTACGAAAAACAAATGAAGCAACTTGAAATAGGTAAAGGGCTTAAGTTCCGCACGGGCAAACCCGACAAAAATTTAGCGCTTATCTGCGACAAATCGCAGTATGGCGAGGTTTACGTTGAATACGAGGGAAAGGCATTTCCTTCTGCAGCGATTGCAGAAGATTATTTGCGCGCCCAAAAAGACTTTTTGTCGGCTGAAGTTTCAAGCTTGGTAAACGAGCTTGTAAATATGTTTATCGTAGTAAGTAGCACAAAAGATCCCTCTTGGGAATACGGTGCTCAAGACCTTTTAAAGGGTATCATTCACTGTATGCTTACAGATGCCGTTACCGAAGGTTCTGGCTTTACTAAGGATATGATGACTCTTAAAACCATTCAAGAGTATTACATGTCGCTACGCAACTTTGTTATTAGCAAAAACAATACCCTTTACGATCATCCTATGCTTAAAAACAAGAGCAAAGAAACCGTTGCTCTTATGGCTACCGCATTAAACAACGCAAGCAACACGATGAAAAGTTACTGCGGCGTTTTTGACGGAGCGTTTAAAGATTGGGTTCAGGCGCATATCGTTGCTCTTACCACCGGCAACACCATCGATATAGACAATTTAGATAAGCCGTACGCCATCTTTATAGTAACGAGAGATTACGAAAAAAGCGACTTCCGCGTGGCAGGTTTATTTATAGATTGGCTTTACAGAAAGGCAATAGAAAAGGCAGAGCGGATTAAAAATCCCAGAGCCCTGCACTTTTTACTAGACGAGTTTGGTAATATTCCCAAAATTAAAGATCTTGAGAATAAAATTGCAACCTCACGTTCAAGGAATATTTGGTTTCATTTGGTAGTTCAGTCGTATAAACAAATCGACCTCGTTTACGGAGAAGATACCTCCGTTATTATTCGCGACAACTGCAACTCGCAAATTTTCTTGGGTGCTCAAAACAGAAAAACCAAAGAGATTTTTGCCGAAGAATGTGGCAAGCACTTTATTCCTACCCTTGAATCAAAACTTCAGGCCGGCAACTACGGAATCGTAGAAGTTCCCCTCGTTCCCGTAAGCGATTTAGACCTCATTACACCAGGCTGTATGTACGTTAAGCGTTTATATATGCCCGTTGTTACCTCACAGTTTATAAGAAGCTATATTGCCGCCGCTCACGGAGACTTTAAGCACTTTAACGAGTGTAACGGCCTTGAAACGTGCAGTAAGGTTTATTACGATTCATTCTCAAGCCCCAAATACTGCTTCAAGCTTTTAAACGAAGAAAGCTCATCTTCTGGCGACGACTTTGACTTTTAACACAATATAAAGTATTTTTTTATAAAAAGTGGCGCTATAACTCAATTAGCGCCACTTTAAAC
>JAFTIY010000013.1 GCA_017456665.1 Clostridia bacterium
AAACTAAAAGCTACCGTATTACCTTTTAAATTGCAAATAAGAGCATTAAATTATTGTATTTACAACTACACTTTTATATTATAAAAAGTACATTAATCGGCCTATAACGCGATTAACGCATACGTGCACTTGATAGGAGATATAAAAAATTTCATTTTGTAGTTTTTGTCGCAAAGCGCTTGAATAAAAAAAACAACTGTGATATAATCTAATTATTAGCAAAGGAGAACACCTTTTAATATGAAATTTTTTAAAAAATTAATTTGTATTACTCTTTGCATTGCGTTGTGCGCATTTACGTTTTCGGCCTGCAAAGAAGAAGAAAACAAACCCGATAATACCCCAACCGAGCCAACTATAGTATTCGACAGTCAAGTTAAAAACGTAATACTATTTATAGGCGACGGAATGGGCTATAATCACGTTGAGCAAAGTATACATTACTTTAATCTTGATCGCCCTGCTTTTTTAAACGACGAAATTGCTTCAGTTTCTACCCGTGCAAAAAACGCACTTACTACAGATAGCGCAGCCGCAGCCACAGCAATGGCAACGGGAAACAGAGTTGATAGAACCGAAATTGGCATGCACAAGGGCGAAATTTTAGAAAATATTAGCGAAATAGCAAAGCGAGCCGGCAAAAAAGTTGGTGTTGTTACTACCGATCTTTTAAGCGGAGCAACCCCGGCAGGCTTTTCGGCACACGCTTCAGACCGTGACGAAACCATGCAAATTGCTTTGAGTCAAACAACTAGCAACGTAGATTTGCTTATCGGCAGAGCTAGTGAAGATTTTTATTATTACAACAATGCTCGCGAAGATTTTGAAGCTCAAGGTTACACATTTGCAGTAGATGAAGATCAGCTAATTCAAAATAAAAACGCTCAAAAGTTAATCGCAACACTAGATATGCCCTATTCAACCTACTCCCCCGAGCCGCAGCCTGAGGGAATGCAAATTTGCGATTTATTACAGTTTTCAATTGACTACTTAACCAATGATAACGGTTACTTTTTAATGATTGAAAGCGCCTATATAGATAAGTTTAGCCACGACAACGAGTACGAAAAAGCCATGGCCGAAGTAAGAAGCATGATAGACGCTATCGATTATCTTTACGCAAACATGCCTGCAGACACTGCACTTTTAATAACAGCCGACCACGAAACGGGCGGCCTTGTAGAGCCCGGCAAAACCGCCGTTGGTGGCAAGCTTTATGCTTCACGCTCACATACGGGAGTAAACGTAGGCCTTTGGGGCAAAAACGTAAAATTACAAAACGTTACCAACGGCTGCGTTGAAAACTATTTTATTTTTGATATTTGCATAACCTTGCTAAATATCGAAAATTACAAAACCATTTTGGCATAAAAATACGCCTATAAGGCGATTATCGCACATTTTGGCATAAAAAAAGCCGCTGATTTCAGCGGCTTTTAACGTTTTTATTAAGCGTTTTTAACTATGTTTTTAATTTCGTCTGCATAGAATAACGAAATGGGAACTACCAAGCAGTTTCCGTTTGCATAGCCTGCTTCTACTAATGAATTGTAAAAGGCCTTTGCATCTTCGTTTTCGCTAACGTCTTTAACTAAACCTTGAGCGGTTTCGCTGTTTTTGTAAAACTCGAGCATATCGTCGGTAGCTTTAAACTCAACGATTAAAGCTGAAGTTAAGCCCTTGGTGAATAAGTGAAGCTCGATTGCTAAAGAATCTTCTTCAGATTTGCCAAGCTCGCTTTTAATATTGTTAGTAACTGCATCTAACTCGGTTTGTTCGGTATAACCTGCTTCAGTAAAAGCCTTTTGAAGTTTACCGTAGGTTGAACAAGCCACCATGTTTACTGCGGCAGCAACAACTAAAACTAAAACGATAATTTTTGAAAGTTTTTTCATAATTAATCTCCTTATTTATATTCTATGCCCTTATTATATCATACCGTTATATTAAAATCAAGCAAAAAAACCTTAAAAAAGTGATATTTTTCACAAAACTATTAAAATTTTCACAAAACAAAAATATTTCGCCGTTTAAAAAAAGGTTTACAATCAAACTCCTTTTTGGTATAATATAGGCAACGCAAGCACCTATAGCCCAATTGGATAGAGCATCAGATTCCGATTCTGAAGGCTTCGCGTTCGAATCGCGATAGGTGCGCCAAATAAACGAGCCGCTCTTTTTGAGCGGCCATTTTTTATACTTGTTGATTGTTTAAAAATTGTTTTTTACGCATTCGATAAACGATTGAAAATGCTACTACGCCAACTATTGATGTTATTAGCCAGCTTACCGGGTAAGAAAGCACAACGCTTAAATATTCGGGCTTAAGAGGAAAAATTATATATATCCACGCAACTCTAAGAGCGCAAGTTCCAACCAAAACTATTATCATTGGCAATACCGAAACGCCCATACCGCGCATTCCGTTATTAAAAACGTCCATTATACCAAGCAAAAAGTAAGTTAACAAAATAACGGTCATTCGCGAATAGGCAACCTGTGCAGATTGAGCACTTGAGGTATAAAGAGAAATTAGCGGTTTTTTTAAGAGGAATAATAAAATTCCCGCGCCAAGCCCTGCGGCAACAACGAACAGTAAGCATTTTTTTATTGCCTGCTTTATTCTTGTATAGTCCCCTGCTCCGTAATTTTGACCTATTGCGGTAACCGCGCTTTGGCTAATCGAGTTCATTACAGTATAAACAAAGCCCTCGATTCCAACGGCTGCAGTATTGCCTGCAACTACAATTTGCCCAAACTCGTTAATAGTAGATTGGATTATTACGTTAGATATCGAAAAAAGGGAGGCTTGTAGGCCTGAAGGCAACCCTATTTTTAAAATGTTTAAAAGAGGTGTTTTTTTGATGGCGAGCTTTTTTAAATTAAGCCTAATAAATCCATTACTGCGTATAAGCGAAACAACTACGAGCACGGCAGAAACCGCCTGAGATGTAATGGTAGCGTAAGCAACACCCACTACTCCTAAGTTAAACGCTATAACCGAAATTAAATTGACTATAACGTTTAAAACGCCGCCGATGGTTAAAAAAATTAGGGGACGTACCGTATCTCCCGTGGCCCTTTGCATTGCTGCACCAAAGTTAAACACCAAGTTAAACGGTGAGCCTAAAAAATAAATCGATAAATACTCTATCGATAAAGGCAAGCATTCCTCGGGCGTTTTCATTAAAAGGAGTAAATCTTTACTATAGAATAAACCCACAAAAGTTACGAGTATGCCCGAAATTAAACTTACCGGCATAGCGGTATGCAAAAGCTTTGATGCACTGTTTGCGTCCTTTGCACCGTAATGTTTAGACATCATCACGCCCGCACCTAACGAAAGGCCTATAAAAAAGTTAACCAATAAGGTTACTAAACTGTTAGTTGCCCCTACTGCTGCAAGCGCTACGTCTCCAACGTATTTGCCAACCACCATCATATCGGCAGCCGTAAATAAAAGCTGAAGAATACCCGTTGCCATGAGCGGAAGTGAAAAAGCTAATATTTTTGGGAATAAATTCCCGCTTGTCATATCTATCTCGCGCGGGGAAGAAACTTTTTTAACCGAGCGAACCTGTTCATCCATATTTTTTCCTTTATTTGCAAGATAACTTACTTATAAAATGTGCGTTAATCAACTTATAGAGGGCTTTTTTATTTTTTTAGCACTCCCTCTTCGTGTGTTTTGTTAAATCTAAAAAACTTTGTTTTACTCCAAAAAGAGCGACCTTACCGGTCGCAAAAACGTGGATAGAATAAAAAGAACAAAGCATTCATCTATATAGATTAAAATAAGGCTTAGATGCGAGCAGTTGCCACAAACAACGAGCAGTTTGCGAAGGACGTTTACTACACCGTAAATAACTGAGCAAAAGCGCAGTTTTTGTGGCAAATGCGAAGTATATAAGCCTTATTTTATTCTTCGTCAAAAGCATCCTTCCCCAACCCACATATAGGGCATACCCAATCTTCGGGTACGTTTTCCCAAGAGGTATTGGGAGCAACGCCGTTTTCTTCATCGCCAACGACAGGATCGTACACGTACCCGCATGGGCAAACGTATTTTTTCATAATTATTCTCCTTTAACAGCCATAATGCGAGTTAATCGACTTATAGGCTGATTTTTTTATTTTTTAAATGGTATTATAGTTGTTTAGCAGTAAAAGGATTTTTTTAATTTTTCACAAATTGATAAGTAACGTTACCAAAGTTATCGGTTAAAACTTGAATTATCGCCATTTCACCATAGCCTTTACCCGTGGACTCTTTTTTGTATTTTACCCTTACAAAGCTTTGGCTGTTTTCTTGATAGAATTCAAAATTATATTCTATTTCTTCGCCCTTTTGCTCTCTTTCAAAGGTTAGCTCTACTCTTCCACTTTTATACGCTTGATATTCAACCGAACTTTCAAATACCTTTACGCCATTTTGATATGCAGTATATGAATATTCTTTTTCGTTATTTTCGGTTTCTTGCTCGATAGTTACGTAGTTACTTTGATCTAACTTGACCGTAAAGTTAGTTTCTTCTTCACCCTCTTCAAGCTCCCTTTCGCCAATTACCTCATACTCTATTTGATTATAAACTACTATACCCTCTATACGCTCCACGCTTTCGCTATTGAGCAAATGGTTTTTATCGCTAGTTTTTTCAGAGTTATAATAAAATTTATAAACTTTATTTTCGCCGTTAAGGTCTTTTGCGGTTACTAAATAATAACGTTGATACTCAACTCTATCAGGCTCGCCCGCCTCGCTTTGTACCATATCGCCGTTAAGCATATTAGCTGCTATGGCAAGATTTTTTAACATTTGTTGCTTTTCGCTTGCCGAAAGCTCATTCGAAGCGGCGGTTAATTGCGTTATAGCCCCATTTTGCCGTTTATTTGCAAGCGTACTTGCCTCACCGGAATACGAGCTTAATAAGCTTAATCCGCCTATTGCAAAATGATTGAACGCGCTGTTAAAGTCGGTGGTGTTTTTGTTTTTATTCGAACAGGAAACAACTAAAATTGAAGTGCTTGCGATAACTGCTGCGGCAATTATGCCCGCTAAAATTTTTGTTCTTTTTTTCATACTTTTCTCCTAAAAGATTTATTTTGCAAAATAAGCAAAATTTATTATTGCTATTTCGTTTAAATTTTTGCAGCGATATTCGTTGTAAAAACCCGGTAAAACTTGGGAGAAAAAAGCGGCACGAAAAATTCGCGTCGCATTTATCAAAAATTACTTTTTAGAAAAATATCTTTCAAGTAAGCCTTCAAAAGCCTTACCGTGACGTGCTTCGTCGCGAGCCATTTCGTGAACGGTGTCGTGAATAGCGTCAAGACCGAGCTCTTTTGCACGTTTAGCAAGTTCAAATTTACCTAAGGTTGCGCCGTTTTCAGCTTCTACGCGCATTTCAAGATTGGTCTTGGTTGAATCGGTAACAACTTCGCCTAAAAGCTCTGCAAATTTAGCAGCGTGTTCAGCTTCTTCATAAGCAGCTTTTTCCCAATATAATCCGATTTCGGGATATCCTTCACGGTGAGCAACGCGCGCCATAGCGAGATACATACCAACTTCGGTGCATTCGCCGGTAAAGTTCATTCTTAATCCTTCGATAATTTCTTGATCTACGCCTTTTGCAACGCCAACGATATGTTCAGCAGCCCAAACCTTTTCGCCTGCTTGTTCAGTAAACTTTGAAGCAGGAGCTTTGCATTGGGGGCAAAACTCGGGAGCGCTATCGCCTTCGTGGGTATAACCGCAAATGTTACATACAAATTTTTTCATAATTTCTCTCCTTTAATTTAAACGTATTTATAAATTTTTGCGCCATCACCAATTGCTCTATTAATTTTTTAACTGATTAGCGCTTTTTAACCTAATTTTGATTGCATTTTGCACAAACGCCGTAATAAACGCAGCTTTCGCGCTCAACGGTAAACCCGGCATTTGTAAGTTCGCAAGGCTTTTCAACCTCGCTTTCAGAAAGATCATACACCCTTCCGCATTCGTTACATATAAAATGGCGGTGGTTGTTTATGTTTCCGTCAAAATGGATACACTTATCGGCCGTTTCTAAAGCAATCGCTTCACCTTGCTCGCATAAAAATTTAAGATTGCGGTACACAGTACCCAAGCTTAAGGTGGGATCTTGCTCGCGCGCCTTTTCATAAATCCATTCAGCAGTGGGGTGGCTTTTGGTGCTCATTAATATCTCTCGTATCAGCTCGCGCTGGCGTGAATATCTAATTTGCATACTCGCTACTCCTTATTAGTAATGATTACTGTTATTATTATAATCGATAACTTTTAATTTGACAATAGTATTTTTAATATTTTTTTATTTTTTATAAAAAATTTTTTAGTAGCAAAAAATTCAACTAACGGCTACATTATATATAATAATGATGCGCGCGCGAAAATATTCACGTGGCGTTTACGGAGGCTAATTTTCCCCATTGTATAAAATAAATGCTATTGCATTAAACTAGCCGTTAATTGAGCTATAGCCTTATTTTTACTTTTAATTAGATAAAAAAATGGGATAGTATTGGCTATAAAAATTAGTCTACTTTACAAACAAGTATTAACCTTTATAAAAAATAAACAAAAAAGGCCACCCATAGGTAGCCTTAAAAAAGCGTTTTATTATTATGCTAAAAGCTTTTTGATAAATGCAACTTCATCACGAGAAATAGTTTCGTCAACAGCGAGGAAGCAAGTGCAGAAAGTTAATAAAGAAGCTTTTAAAGCACCGCTGCAGCTATCAACAACTTGGTCTGCAAGTTCTAAAAAGTCTGCATTGTAGTGAAGCTCAACCATTTGCTTTGTTTCATCATAGGTGAATTTATTACCTAAAAGGTCGTTAACGAAGGTATATTCTTTTTCAGTTAACTTGCCGTCTACTGCAAGGCTGGTGCCCATGAGTAAAAGAGCAAATTTAGCACCGTCACCATCTTTTGCAGCTTGGTTGAAAACGGGTAAAAGCTCGCCCAAACGTTCACGTGCTATAGCTAAAATATCTTCGTAAGATAAATTTACAAATTCTTGTAAAAGTTCGTTTAATTGCATTGTTTGTTCTCCTTTATCGTTTGTAAGTAAATTATATCATAATAAAACATGCTTGTCAATGCAATAACGCAACTATTTTTTGTTTTATTAAAATTAAACAAAATAATAACGTATATACCCAATTAATCGCGCTATAGGCCCACTTTTTTAATTTTATTTCAAATACAGCTTTGTTTATAATTAAATTTTACAAAAAAATAATCCCTTTAGTTTTTAAAAAAACTTCTATCCGTTTTGCCCCTTCAATGGCGTTTTCTTTTTTGCCCAAGCAAGATATTCTTATCCAGCCGTTTTTCCCAAAGCCACCGCCGTTAGTTACTACTACGCCGCACTCACTTAGTAACGCGCCTGCAAAATTTTTGTTTTTTACGTTACAAAAAAGATATGGAGCGTTAACCCCGCCCAAAACTTTTATTCCCGCATTTACGAAGGGCTCTTTTAAAATTTTTGCATTTGTTCTGTAATAATCTATTCTCTTTTGCACTTTACTTTTACATTTTTTATCAAAAAATGCAATTGCTCCCTTCTGTGCTATAATATTAACACCGTTTGTATGCAGAGAAAGGTATTTTTTATAAGGCTCGTAAAAGGGATTTTTCTTTTTTATAATTGTATATCCGCATCTTATCCCCGTATACGAAATGCTTTTAGAAAAAGAATGCACTTCTATAACTCTTTCGCTGTTTTCAATTTTTAATGCAGATAAAAAATACTTACAATACGCTGCGTAAGCGCAATCGATTATTAAAACGCCTTTAACCAAATTAACGTAATTTATAAGTTGACGTAATTTTTTTAGGCTAAACACCTTGCCTGTTGGATTATTGGGTGAACATAAAAATACAATATCGCAAGCATTTTTACCAACCAAACCGCTTAGTTTTTTATTTAAATTGCAATTTTCATCAACGATTTTTGTTTTTATCCCATATAACGAGCATAACTCGGCATAAAGCGGATAAGTGGGGTTAAAAATTAAAGCTTGTTTAAACGTAGCGATTTGCATTAGTTCAGATAACCCGTTTTTTGCTCCGTTAGTAATGAATATTTCGCTTTTTTCAACATTTATTCCTCTATTATTATAATCGACAGCTATCAAACGCCGCAACTCATCGTCGCCCTGCTCGTCGCCATAACCTAAAAAGGTTTTTAGGTTTGCCATTTTTTTACTCCAATCAACTAAAGCTTTACAAACCTCTTTGGGTGGAGAAAATTTTACGTCGCCAACACCCAAGTCCACGATGGAACGATTGGGATTATTTTTTTTATATTTTTCTAGTTCAATTTGTGTTTTAGCACACACATAATCGCCGTTAATCGTGTTATAGCCCCACTTTATATTCATTTACAGTTACCCTCAAACACCATTTTAGGCTCACAAACTATTGCCAACCGTTTTTCTAAAAGCATTCCGTGAGCTATTCCTCCGGCATAGCAAAGCCGCACCTTTTTCCCTTTAAACCCTAGTTTTTTTAAAACCGAAAGGCAAGCAAAACCGCCGCTTATACATGCTTTAGTAAAACCGCTTCCCCTTTCGCACACGGTAAGCTTGATTTTATCGCCCGTTATGCAAGCAAACACTATATTCACACCATTTTTAAAGCGATTATCACTATTTATTGCCAACGTTATTTTTTGCATTTGATCAAATGAATAATCGGCAAAAATTACCAAATGAAAATTCCCAACCCAAACGCCGCTACATCTCACCTTTATTTGCTCTCCACAATAATTAAAGGTTAAAAGCCTGTTAATTATTTTACCGCAATCGCTTACGCTTTTATCTATATTAAAATTGCCGTATGGACAATAAATTTTAATAGCGTTATTGCTTATTACCGACATTTTGCGCTTACCTGCACCTGTTAAAAGAGTAAATTTTTTACCCACTAACCCCTTTTTATAAAGATAAAACCCGGCACTTAAGCAAGCACTACCGCAAAAGGTTGCCCTGCTTGCATCGCTGTTAAAAACCTCTAGCGCATAATAATCGTTTGGCTTTGAAATAATAATAACACCGTCTGCCCCTATTCCGCTGTTGCGATTGCACAATCTTTTAATTTTTTTTGGCGTAATATTTTTGCTAAAGGTATAAATATAATCGTTGCAAAGATTGTGCATTTTAAAAAAACGCATAAAAAACACCCCTCATATATCATATGACGAGCGCTTTAAAAAAGTGCCCTGCGCAAAGTGCAAAGGCACAATTTTATAACAAATATAAAATTATATAAACTGTTATATACATATTAAAATAAGGCTTAGATGCGAGTTAGTAGCACAAACAACGAGCAGTTTGCGAAGGACGTTTACTACACCGTAAATAACTGAGCAAAAGCGTAGTTATTGTGGCTAATAACTCAAGCCGTTATTATTTAAATAAGGCTTAGATGCGAGTTCGTAGCACAAACAACGAGCAGTTTGCGAAGGGCGTTTACTACACCGTAAATAACTGAGCAAAAGCGTAGTTATTGTGGCTAATAACTCAAGCCGTTAT
>JAFTIY010000014.1 GCA_017456665.1 Clostridia bacterium
GCACTTTGCGCTAAAGCTATTTGCGAGCGGGTTTGATTGTATGCACTTTGCGCTAAAGCTATTTGCGAGCGGGTTTGATTGTATGCACTTTGCGCTAAAGCTATTTGCGAGCGGGTTTGATTGTATGCACTTTGCGCTAAAGCTATTTGCGGGCGGGTTGCATTTGTAAAAATAAAATTAATAGAGGCTTTTGATTTTATGAAAAAATTTAGCTATAAGTTTACTAACACTATTAAAATACTGTTCGTTATAGGGCTTATCGTTGCGCTACTGTGCATCGTGGTTAACGCCAAACGCTTTTACGAGCTACTGCACTTTGAAGAAGCAATTCCGTATAACTTTATTTCTGCCGCTTTGCCAATTTTAATAGGCGTGCTGGCATTTGTTTTTATTATTCCCGCAATAACCTCTTCTTGCTATATTATCGATGGCGATACCTTAATTTCTAAATGGGGCTTGGTAAAAAGCAAAACTTCGGCGTTTGATATCGAAAGGGTTACACACTTTAGAAAAACCGATAAATTAGTAGTTAGTTTAAAAGACCAAACTTACTTTGTGATTTGCATTAAAAGCGAAGAGTACGACTCTTTTGTGGATTGCTTAAAGCAAGCAAATAAAAAGATATTTTTTGCACTTAATACCGAAAACGACGGCGAAAAATAATTTTATTATATATAAAGCAACGTTTAGTTAAGCAATTGTTTTATGCCACAAAATAATACTTAAATAAATATAGCGCCCTTTTTTAGGGCGTTTTTTTATTGCTTTTTAGCATAAATACCACGCTATAAGTCGATTAACTGCATATAACCTTCTCATCCTAAGCCTTTTTCCCTGTCATTCGAGCCCCTTTTCTTCCGTCATCCTGAGTGCTTATATTGCAGTCATCTTGAGTTCTTATATTGCAGTCATCCTAAGCGCAGTTGAAGTATCTAACAATTAAATCCCCAAAAAACTAAAAATCCCCCTCTATAAGTTGATTAACGCACATTTGCACATATGATAACAACTAAACACTTAAGCCTATAACTATGCCCTAAAATTATATGCAAATAAGTTATATAGTAATAATGCAAAAAAAATTAACGTTATTTTACTATTATTTAATAAAAAAGCTTTAAAATTGTTGACAATATATATATTTATATATATAATTATTTCGTTGTTTAGTTTTATTAAACTTTTTGTTTAATTAAAATAATCTACGGAGAGGTTTTATGAGATTAGGCGAAAAAATAAAACAACTAAGGCATAGTTGCAATCTTACGCAGGGTGAACTTGCAGATAGATGCGAGCTTACAAAGGGGTATATTTCGCAAATAGAAAACGATTTAACAAGCCCCTCTATTGCCACTTTAATTGATATTTTAGCGGCTTTAGGCTCTTCGCTTAAAGAGTTTTTTAACGACGATGAAGAAGAAAAAATAGTTTATTGTGAAGAGGAATATATCGAAAAGGCAGAAAGTGATTTGGTTATTAATTGGCTAATTCCAAATGCTCAAAAAAACGCTATGGAGCCGGTAAGAATTGAACTGTTACCGGGTGGAAAAACCTCGAGCGACGTTCCGCACGAGGGCGAAGAATTCGGCTACGTTTTATCAGGCGAAATTTGCATAATGCTCGGCAAAAAAAAGCACGTTTGCAAAAAGGGAAACAGCTTTTATTTTAAAGCAGATAAACCGCACTTTATAAAAAACGAAAAATCGGTTAAAGCTGTTTTCGTTTGGGTTTCTTCACCCCCTACTTTTTAATATGTTAGCGCGCAAACCGCGCGTTAATCAATCTATAGACCACTTTTTAATTTTCTTTAACATAGGAGAAAAATTATGGCAGAAAAAATTATCGAGCTTGTAGGCGTTACGAAGTCGTACGATGGAACTACCGTTGTTGATGATATGACCCTTTATATTCGCAAAGGTGAATTCGTTACCTTTTTAGGGCCTTCGGGTTGCGGAAAAACCACTACCCTTCGTATGATCGCCGGGTTTGAAATGCCCGATTCGGGCAAAATTTTGCTAAGCGGTAAGGATATATCAGACCTTCCACCATACATGCGCCCCGTTAATACCGTATTCCAAAGATACGCACTTTTTCCGCATCTTAACGTTTACGATAACATCGCTTACGGGCTAAAACTTAAAAAGGTTAAGGTTACCTATCAAAATAATAGTGGCAAAACCTTTACGCGCACCGAAAAATTAACCAAGGCCGAAATTTCTGCCAAGGTAAAAAAGGCGCTTAAGATGGTTGACCTAGAGGGGTTTGAAAAACGCGACGTTACTACCCTTTCGGGTGGGCAACAACAGCGTATTGCCATTGCGCGTGCAATTGTTAACGAACCGCAAATTCTTTTACTCGACGAACCGCTTGGTGCGCTCGATTTAAAAATGCGTAAGGATATGCAGCTCGAGCTTAAAGAAATGCATAAAAAACTGGGCATTACTTTTATTTACGTTACACACGACCAAGAAGAAGCGCTTACTATGAGCGATACTATCGTGGTTATGAAAGACGGTGCTATTCAACAAATTGGCACGCCTACTGATATTTATAACGAGCCAAAAAGCTCTTTCGTTGCTAACTTCATTGGCGAAAGTAATATCTTTTCGGGTACTATAGTTGGCAATAGAAAGGTGCGTTTCTTGGGCAAAACCTTCGATATGGTTGACGACTTTGAGCTGAACGAAAAGGTTGACGTTGTAGTTAGACCGGAAGACGTGTTCCTCGTTGATGAAGGGCTCGGTCAGGTTGACGGCCTTATTACATCTTGCATTTTTAAAGGCGTTCACTACGAAATGGCAATGGCTATCGGCAATAACGAAATAGTTATTCAAGATACCGTTCAGCGTGAGGCTGGCACTCGCGCAAGTGTTATTATTAAACCCGCTGATATTCACATAATGCACAAGGAGTTCGTTTCTAACGTTTACGACGGCATAATCACAAAGCGCAATACCGTAAAATTTGCCGAGGGCGAGTTTGAGTGCGACGTTACGCAACTCTACCCCGGCTCTTATCTCGATGAAGAAGGCTACCTCGTTTTAAAAAGCGGCGAAAAATTAGACCTTACCGATGAACAGGTTAAGGTTGAAATCGGCTTAAAAGATATCGAAATTATTGATAACGAAGACGACGGCGATTCTTGCGGCGAAATCGTTTCGATTATTTATAAGGGCGACCACTACCAAATTATCGTTAGAACCTTTGAGGAAGAAGAGGACTTCGTTATTGATACCGAGTACGCTTGGAACGAGTTCGATAAGGTTAGCGTTAAAATCGCGCCCGAAAAAATTAAGCTCACTTTAAAGGTGGAAAATAAAAATGAACGCGCTTAAGTTTTCAAGAAAAAATCTTGGAATACCGTATGCCGTTTTCCTCGCGGTGTTCGTTATTTTGCCACTCATCCTTATCGTTTACTACGCATTTACAGACGCTAACGGCGCTTTTACACTTTCTAACTTTACCAACTTTTTTAAAAGCCCTACTAACGTTACTATTTTAATACGAAGCTTTGGCATTGCGTTTTTATCTACCGTGCTTTGCCTTGTGATCGGTTATCCCGTTGCGTACCTTTTAGCTCGCAGTAACCTCAAAAAAAGCGGTGTTTTGCTTATGCTATTCGTTTTGCCTATGTGGATTAACTTCGTTTTGCGCACAGCCGCCATGAAAGAGCTTTTATACTTTTTAGGCATGTACGAAAGCGGAAAGCTTCATTATCTAAATACCGTTATCGGTATGGTTTACGATTATTTGCCCGTAACTATTTTACCTCTTTATACCGTTATTCAAAAATTAGATAAAAACGTGCTTGAAGCATCATCTGATTTAGGAGCTAAACCCCTCTATACGTTCATTAACACTACTTTACCGCTTTCTATGCCCGGTATTGTAAGCGCTATTACAATGGTGTTTTTGCCCTCTACTACCAGCTACGTTATTTCGGATACTTTAGGTAATAGCAAGGTTACCATTATTGGTAAGCTTATAGAAAATAAGTTCAATTCGGGCGCGGCTGACAGCTGGCAAGCAGGCTCGGCTATCGCTTTGGTTTTATTACTTTTAATTTTTGTTACTATGTTCATCAGCGGAAAGTTCCAAAACGATGACGACAGCAGCGCAAGGGGGAACGGATTATGGTAAAAAAATTCTTCCAACGTGGTTACGTTTTTTTGGTTTTAGCGTTTTTATACGCACCCATTTTACTGCTCGTTGTTTACAGCTTTAACGCATCAAAAGAAATTGGTACTTGGTCTGACCAATGGAACTTTAGCCTTTATACAATGCTGTTTACCGACGATAAAATTTTAACAGCTGTTTGGAATACCTTGATTTTGGCATTCGTTTCGGCTACCATCTCTACCATCTTAGGCACGATAGGAGCTATTGGCGCTTTCTATTCTAAAAAACGCACTCAACAGCTGCTTGGAGGAGCAACTCAAATACCCGTTATCAGCGCCGAAATCGTTACCGGCCTTTCGCTCGCAATGATTTTTGTGTTTTTAGGCTTTTACAGAACGTGGGCTTCGCTTATCATTGGGCACGTTGTTATTTGCTTCCCCTTCGTATTTTTAAACGTTATGCCTAAACTTAAACAGCTTAATCCCAATCTTTACGAAGCGGGGTTAGATTTGGGCGCAAGCCCTACCAAGGCGTTATTTTCGATTATTTTACCCGAAATTATGCCCGGCATCTTTTCAGGATTTTTACTCGCGGTTACTATGTCGCTCGACGACTATATCGTTACCACGTTTACAAAACCCGCTACCCTAGATACTATTTCTACCTATACTTACAACGCTTATGCAAAAGGCGGTGCTAATACCTCCGTACCCGCTCTACGCGCGCTTTCTACCATTATTTTCGTTCTTATTATCTCGGTTGTTTTAATTAACAATATTCGCGGTAACAAAGCTAAAGAACAAGCGCGTAAATAATGCACAAACCATTTCATAAAGTGCCGTTTATTAACTTATAGACGGGTTTTTATAAAATTTTATCTATTTTTAAGGAATATTTAAATGAGAAAATTTTTATGCTTTTTGCTTTGCTGCTTGGCAGTATTTAGCGCCCTTTGCCCCCTACCCAGCGGCAAGGCCTTTGCAGCGGAAGATCTTGAACTTAATATAATGAACTGGGAAGAATATATTGATGAAGGCGATGATGAAACTCCATCGGTTATAGATAGCTTTATCGAGTATTATAAAGATAAATACGGCAAAACAGTTACCGTTAACTATTCTACCCAGGGCACGAACGAAAATATGTATACCGAACTTAACGTTAATAAAAATCATTACGACCTCGTTTGCCCTTCGGAATATATGATTCAAAAAATGATTAAAGAGGATATGCTTGAGCCAATTAACCGCACCTCTTTAAACGTTGACGTTTACGATAGCGGCGTTTCGCCCTACATCGCAAATCTGTTCAAACAAATTACTATCGACGGAAAAAGTCTTTACGATTACGCTTGCTGTTATATGTGGGGAACTATGGGTTACGTTTATAACCCCCTATTCGTAGATCAGAGCGACGTTGAACATTGGAGCGCAGTTTGGAACGAAAAGTACGATAACAAGTGCACCATCAAAGACAGCGTGCGTGACAGCTACGTTTTAGCTCTTGGCTATTCTTACTCAAAACAGCTTTTGGAGCTTGCCGACCAATGGAAAAAGGGCGAGATTACCGCTGAAGAATATAATTTGCAAATTACTGAAATATTCAATAAAACAGACTATCAGTCGCTCTCTCTCGCACTCGATTGTTTAAAGGTTTTAAACGATTCTCTTTACGGATACGAAGTAGATAGCGGTAAAAAAGACATGGCTGCCGGCAAAATTTGGATTAACTTCGCTTGGAGCGGCGACGCCGTTTACGCGCTCGACTATGCAGAAGATCCGGATATGGTAGGCCAAAGCACCGCCGAACTGTATTACACTGTTCCGCTTGAAGGAAGTAACATCTTCTTTGACGGATGGGTTATGCCAAAAGGCGCAAACGTTGAATTAGCTCAAGAATTTATTAACTTTATTCAGCGCCCGGATATCGCATTGAGAAATATGTGGTATATCGGTTACACCACCTCGATAGCAACCGAAGAGATTTTTGATTATTTGGTTGACGAAGAAGAGGGCTACGGATACCGCGAAGAAGACGTAACCTTAATCGACGGAGCGTATTTTGTGGGCGAGGGCGAAGATCTTACAGAGGTTTTCCCCGTTGACCTTACCTATCTTTTTGCTAGAGAAGCAGGCGACAGTTACGTAGTTTATACCGATACGTTAGGCAGACAGTTTTCTGCTCAATACCCCGACTTTGATACCGTTAATCGCTGCACCGTTATGCGCCATCTATCAGATAGCGAGCTTACCGAGCTAAATAACATTTGGGCAGACTCAAAGGAAGGAACGAGCGGAACTAAAGGGCTTTATATTGCAATAGCTATTGCATTCGGCCTTATAGTTTTTGCAGCCGCTGCTATTTGGGTTGATAAAACGGGAATTCTTAACAGACATGGCAAAAAAGGATATACCGTAGTTAAAAAAGAAGATATTTATTAATCGCTTTATATTAAAGTTTTAAGCCCGACCGTTTTAAGTCGGGTTTAATTTTTTTTGGCGCAACGCTTGTATAATTATTTTGCTTGTGATATAATATACGAGGTTGCACTTAGTTTGCAAAGAGCATAACTTTGCCTTATTACGCACTTAAAGTTTAAAAACTAAAATTATTTATCAATAAAATTTTTATCTATTTTACATAACGTATGGAACTGAACATTACTAACGGATTATATTTTAACGAATACGCAAAAAATAAATTTGAGGGTGTTTTTATTCCCTTTAACGAAGCGATGATTGACGGCGAACTGTTATTTCCGCTTTTTGATAATAACTTCGTTAAAAAAAGAATAGAGGTGCACAACGCCACTAAAGAAGATTATCAAATAAAAATGCAATTTTTTTTGTCGGCAAACAACTTAAAAAATTACGAAGTCGTTAATTTATGGTTTGGTTTAGATACCTTTTGCCAAATAAATATGCTCACAATGCTAGCCTATTTAGAGCAAATTGAGTATAAAGGCAAAATTTTTTATCAGGCTATCGACGACAGTTCATTTGAACTGGTTAATTTAAAAACAGAAATTTGTTTGGGGCAATTTATTTCAGCCTATAACCAATTAAAAAACGGCCAACCTATTTTTACCAAATATTCTTTTATTGATAGCGCAAGCAAAGATTATTTATACCTAAAAAATAAAAACAATCGCTTTTATTGCTATATAAGAGAAAACATTAAAAAAATTACCGAGCACCAATTAATGATCGATATTTTAAATGACAGCGCGCAATGTGGATGAAGCGACGTTTACATCAAAAAAATGATAGACGAAATTAAAAAGGAATAAAACTAAGATTTTTTTAACCTTTAAAAAATTGGCTTTATTACAACGAGTGGTTGATAAAATAAGGCTATATTAAAGTATTAGTTGTTTCTTTAAAAATCAACCATTGATTGTGACATCGCCAAAAAATTAAAACGAACTTTTTACGCATTTATATTTAAAATTAAAAAAATCAAGCCAAAAATTTAGCTTGATTTTTTTGTTTTTTTATAAAAAGTGGGGCTATAAAGCGATTAACTGTATTTTATTTGCTTTTATAATAAAGCAAGCAGTGGCAAAAACCCTCAAAATTTTCGTCTTTGATTTGATCTCTAAACTCCTTGCACATGCACTTTGTATCTTCTGTTTTTTCTAATCTACAAGGACAATATCCACCCTTCGCTTTTAAGCCGGCTTGAATATTTTCTACTATTTCTTTATTAGGATTTAAGGTTATTTTCATATTGACTCCCCTTTAGCTTATAGTTGTAAAATATCTATCGGTAACGGTAAAGTTAAAAACTATTTGCTCAAAACCGGTAGCGTTTGCACGTTTAACAGTTACTTTAACAACGTCGTTAGGTCTTACACAAAGCATATAATCTACCACCATAAACATTCTGGTAATATTAATTTGTTTGCCGTTGTGTTCGAGTTTTTCGATAACGTCCCCTATTTTTATCTTCCCATCGGCAAGCGAGCCGCTGTTTACGTTGTCTACCGTAACCTCTTCAATTACCTCTACCATCTGAAGTTCTTCGTTGTAAACCGCCTTACTGCTGTGAGCTGAAACGGTTATTCCCATAAGCCCCTTTGAAACGGTTTTTTTGCCGTTTTGGGTATAGTTCCAAATAATATTATCGGCAACCGCAATAGCTAAAGAAGAAGGAATAGCAAACCCCTCGTTCTCCACCTCTTCGTATACGGTTTTTGCGTTAACTATTCCTATCAGCTCGCCGTTTATATTATACAAACCGCCGCCAGAGTTCCCGGCGTTAACAGCCGCATCTATGCGAATCGATCTATACGAAGTATTTGCCGTACTGCTGGTAATTTGTAAGTTTATATACTCCGAATCTACGCTTACAATCCCTTGCGTTGCCGAAATTTTGCCAGTAGTGGGGCTACCTACGGCAATTGCCTGTGAGCCAACCTTTAAATAATTACTATCGGCAACGGTAACAGCTTTAGCCTCGCTCGTTTTTAGAATTTCGCTATTTTCAACCTTTAAGATTGCTATATCGTAATTCGCGCTTCCGCCAACGTATGTTGCTTCAATAAAATAAGAATCGGTTTCTTTGCCGTAAATGGCAATTTTAATGTTGTCTGAAATACCGCCATCTAAAACGCTATCTTCAGAATATACTACGTGATAATTGGTAATTACGTACGCGTTGCCACTTTTTTTATCGAGCTTATAAATCACACCTGAACCCATTGAATAAGAATCGTAATTAGACGATACCCTCGTTGCAAAGTGAGCATATACGGTAACAGCAGAAAGTAAAGCCCTATTGGTTGCATTTTCAACGCTTGCTTGCGTGTTTACCGAAGAAGAAAAGTAATCCTCGATAAACTGCATAAAATCGCCCTCATATCCGTTATCCACAGCTGCTTGATACAATTCTTCGGGCGTGAATACAGTTTTAATTTCACCGTCTTTTCCGTCAATTCCGTTCGTTCCCTTTAATGATTCAAGCCAAGCCTCTTCAGTTCCCTCAAATCCGTTTTCTACCGCAATTTCGTAGGCAGAAAGCGCCTTTTGACAACCGTAGAAAGAAAACAGCATACAAATTGAAAGCAACAGTACTACGACTTTTGTTAATCTTTGTTTCATTTTTTCTCCTTTACGTTACGTTAAAGCTTTTTTTAATTTAGATTTAAAGCTTCAACGCTAAAAATGCTTAAAATATCATGCGTTAATCGCTTAACCACAATATTTACTTTTACGCCGAAAAGTATACTGCAAAATTAGTAAATTAGCGGTTAATTTGCAGTAAAAATTCGGTTAATTATCGTTAAATATAATATAACATATTTACGCAATATTGTCAATAATGCAAAACAAATTGTTGACCTTTTTTAAAAAAGTGTTTATAATACATTTATGGACAAACAAGCTTTTTATAATACGCTAAATAGCATTCCGCAATTTAATAATTACGGCGAAAAAGTTACGGTTGTGGGCGCAACAAAAACAGTTAACGTTGAAACTATTAACTATGCTGCTGAGCTTGGGCTTTTGCACGTTGGCGAAAATAAAGTGCAAGAGCTTTTGGAAAAATACGATAATTATCCGCCCTGCACTCTTCATTTTATAGGCCATTTGCAAACCAATAAAGTTAAGCAAGTGGTTGGCAAAGTTGAGCTAATTCAATCTGTAGACAGTAAAAAGCTCGCAACCGAAATAAACAAACAGGCGCAAAAGCTTGGTATAGTTCAGCAAATCTTAATTCAAGTTAATATTTCAAAAGAACCGCAAAAGCACGGTTTTTTGCCAGAAGAAGGGTTGAGTTCTTACCAATTTATAAAAGAGCTTAAGCACGTTAAAGTTCGCGGTTTTATGGCTATGCTTGCAAAGAGCGAAAATGAAAATAAAATTAGCGCGCTTTGCTTGCAAATGCGTGAAATTTATGATATAATAGCAAAAGATGATAAGTGTTTTAATATTTTATCGATGGGAATGAGCGCTGATTTTAAAATTGCCGTTAAAAACGGGAGCAATATGGTTAGGCTTGGTTCTTACCTATTCGGTAAACGCAATTAATTTTTTATAGGTGTATTATGTTCGATTTTTTTACAAAAACAGAAAAACAGCCACAAAAAAAGAGCAAGGCCTCTACTGCAAAATCAACGGGTAAATCAGGCGCAAAGGCCAGCCTTAATTTTAACCAATCAGCCGAAAATTCTTCAAATAGCTCTATCAAGGTTTTTTATCCCCGCTCCTTTGAAGACGTTTCTGAAATTATTGATATGCTTATTATGGGTAAGCCTGCAATCGTAAACCTTAAAGAAATTAAAGAAAATACAGCACAACGCGTATTAGATATTTTGTGCGGTGCTGTTTATGCGCTCAAGGGCGGGCTATGCGAGCTAGAGGGTAATATTTACGTTTTAACGCCAGATAGTGTTTCTTCTAACTAATACAAACAAATTAAAGGTTGCCAAAAGGCAACCTTTTTTATTTGTGAAAATGCCGTTAATCGCGCTATAGCCTATTTTTTTGTTTTGTTTCAAAGCGTTTTTTAGTTGCTATACCGCCACGCAAATGCTTTTCACTAAAGTTTTTTTCAAGCACGCAAAGAACGCTTTTATAAAGTGACGGGTTTAAATATTTTAACTTATGATGAATATCTTTGTGCACGCAAGATTTACTAACTCCAAATTGCTTTGCTGCACTGCGAATAGTTTCATTGTTATCTGCAATAAACTGACCTTCTTTTATTACCCTTTGATTGTAGCTTAAAAGCATTTTTCAACTTATCCATTATTAAGTTTATGCTTAAAAGTTTAGTTTATGAGTATATAGCCCTACTTTTTTATAACGCGTGCAAAAAAAAACAGCACCCACAAATGAGTGCTGAATGCTTTGCAAAATTAAAGAACTTCTTTAACTTTAGCAGCTTTACCGGTGCGGCCTCTTAAGTAGTAGAGTTTTGCTCTTCTTACTTTACCACGTCTTACCACGTCAACTTTAGCGATTTTGGGCGAGTGGAGAGGGAACGTTCTTTCAACGCCGATACCGAATGAAAGTCTTCTTACGGTAAAGGTTTCGCTGATGCCACCGTGTCTTTTAGCGATAACTACGCCTTCGAATATTTGAATTCTTTCTCTCGTACCTTCGATAACCTTAAAAGATACCTTAACGGTATCACCGATATTGAAGGTAGGAGTTTCGGCTTTCAAATTTTCTTGATTAATTTGATCAATAATGTTTGCCATGCGACTTATACCTCCTTAAATTTCTTGGTGTTCGTTGCCCTAATGCAAGAGGACCACCCGAAGTCGTTCCCAAGCATTATACCACACATAAAAGTGTTTGACAAGCATTTAATAGCCAATTATTAAAAATAATTAGTTGTTTTAACCAAAATTTTAGTTTTTTAGTTGTTTTTTAAACCTAATAAATAATCGACCGATTCACTAAAATAGGTAGATATTTTAATGAGTGCCGAAGCGGTAGGTTCTGTTTTTCCAAGCTCCCATTTTGCAATAGCAGATTGGCTAATACCGGTACTTTTCGCAAGATCCATCTGACTGATTTTTCTTTCTTTACGTAAACTTTTTAATTTCTGTCCAAATTCCATAAGTCTTCCACTTTTGTTTTTATTAGATTAAATTCGCCTTTCACCACATCGAAACGCGCAACCGATACTTAGTGGATATATTCAAACCTAATCCAATTATATTATAACATTGTATATGTTAAAGATGCGTTATAGTATTATGAAAATTTAGCAAAATGTTAGCTTTTTTTCAACATTTTTGCCTATACAAAAGAACGCTACCCCCTATCAACTGTTGAAGGGGGGGGGTAACTGTGCTAATTGTTACTATTAACCTTTTACCGCTAGCTGATATTAGTTGCAATCGTCATCGCCGTCGCAATCACCAGAGCAACAATCGCATTCGTCGCCGTCGCAATCACCAGAGCAACAATCGCATTCGTCGCCATGATGGTGGCCGCCGCAACTACATCCGCCTTCTAATTCTTCTGCCTCTGCAGCGTTTGCTTCCTCTTCCATTTCAGCGCAGAACTTTTCGTATACTTGTTCTAATAAAGCATTGTCTTCAACGGGGAGCAAGCTTTCTTCACCTTTTTCGTTTTGCGCAACCTCAAAAATTACTACCTCGTCTTCACCTAAGCCCTCAATTTCTTCAGCAGGCATAAAAAACGCATACCATTTGTTTTTATATTCGGTGCTTCCAACGTGGAAAAATTTAAGATGCTTGCCGTTGTCATCTATAAGCTCAATAAGATCTTCATCTTCTTCTAACATGTTTTCTTCTAATTTTTCTGTTACCATAATATACTCCTTATAGCGCTTTAAGCGCATATTTATATTTTAAAAAGTGGGCGTATAAGTTGATTAACGCTACTTTTTTTTATTTTTTCAGCTTATGCTTTGGGCTTGTTTAAAAAAGCCTTTTTACTCATATAGTCTTCTAAAATAAAAGTTGCAGCCAAAGCATCTACGTGTTTTTTACGCTTACCTCTACTCATATCCTCCCCGATTAAAACCTTATGTGCCTCTTGCGTTGAATACCTTTCATCGTGAGTTTCAACCGGAATTTTAGTGGCACTTTTTAACTGCTCAATAAAATACAAGGTTTTTTCAGTTTGAACGGAAGGCGTGCCGTCTACGTTAAGTGGAAGGCCGCATACTATAGTGGTTACGCTTCTACCCTCTGCCGCGTAAACGAGATACTTTATATCTTCTGCCAAATTTTTACGGTAATAGGTTTCTACCGGCAAAACCATACTTCCAAAGGGATCGGTTACTGCAATTCCTATTCTTTTGTCGCCAATATCAAAGGCAATATATCTTTCCATCAACATAATTATAGCATAACGCAAAAGTTTTTGTCAAAGCTTTTTAAAATAAATTTACAAGTGTTTAGTTTATTGTTAACTTATTCATTAATATTTAAGATAAAACGCAACTGCAAACCTACCTTATTATTATCCTATTAAACAACTTTTTATGCAAATTAAGTGTAGATAATCAACTTATAGCCCTACTTTTTTAATAGTGCTCAATATTTATGTTTATTTAAACAAATAAAAAAACGCCGCTAAAAAGCGGCGAAAGTGCAAACGTTTTGGCTTAATACCCATCGATTACCGATTGCATGTAATATAAATTTTCTTTCATGCTCTTTGCCA
>JAFTIY010000002.1 GCA_017456665.1 Clostridia bacterium
AGAAACCACTTCAGCTGCATTGCAGTTTTCTAAAAACGCCCTTATTGCGCCAAGCTTTTTGCCGTATTTCGGGCCAAGCGTTTTAAGTTGAGGCTTAATTTTATAATTTACGAATGCAGTTGCATCGGTTAAAAGTTCAAACTGCTTAACGTTAAGCTCGTCTCTTGCAATTGCGTAAAGCCCGTCGGTAAGTTTAACCGCCTTATCTGCTGCAACGTATAACTTTGCAAGAGGCTGACGGTTTTTGATATTTGAAGAGTTTCTTGCACTTCTGCCTAAAAGAACTATATTTAATACGTCTTCCATGCCCTCTTCAAGATCGGCGTCAATCATGCTTTCATCACATACGGGGAAATCGCCCAAATGCACCGATTTTGCGGCATCTTTATAAAATGCAGGAACGAGGTTTTGATAAATGCTCTCCGCCATAAATGGAGTGTATGGAGCTAAAAGCTTTGATAGAGTAACCAAAATAGTCCAAAGAGTGGTGTAAGCGGCCTCTTTATCCTCAGTCATTTCGCTGCCCCAATACCTTTCTCTACCACGGCGCACGTACCAGTTAGAAAGCTCGTCTACGTAACTTTCGATCATGCGCGCTGTTTCAAAGATTTTGTATTCTTCAAGACCTTCGTCTACCTTTTTGATAAGGGTGTTGAGCTTTGAAAGGGCCCACTTATCCATAAGGCTTAACTTGCACTTTTTAATATCGTGCTCAGCGGGATTGTATTTATCAATATCGGCGTATAAAACGAAGAATGCGTAGGTGTTCCATAACGTTCCCATAAATTTTCTTTGCCCTTCGCTAACTGCTTCAGGATAAAATCTTGAGGGAAGCCAAGGAGCTGACGACGTATAAAAATACCATCTTACCGCATCTGCACCCTGCTTATCGAGTACCGACCACGGATCAACTACGTTGCCTATGTGCTTACTCATCTTAATGCCGTTTTTATCGTTTACGTGCCCTAAAACTATGCAGTTTTTAAAGGGAGCTTTATCAAACAATATGGTAGAAATTGCCAAAAGAACGTAGAACCAGCCACGAGTTTGGTCAACTGCTTCACTTATAAAATCTGCAGGAAAACGCTTTTCAAATAAATCTTTATTCTCAAACGGATAGTGAAGCTGTGCAAAAGGCATTGAGCCAGAATCGAACCAACAGTCGATAACGTCTTTTACGCGGTGCATTTCGCCGCCGCATTTATCGCACTTGAAGGTTACCTCGTCTATATACGGGCGATGAAGCTCTACGCTTTGCTTGCCGCTTAAATTGCAAAGTTCTTCTCTTGAACCAATAACGTGAACCTTTCCGCAATCGGCACATACCCAAACAGGTAACGGAGTACCCCAATATCTTTCACGGGATAACCCCCAATCTATTACGTTTTCTAAAAAGTTGCCCATTCTGCCCGTTCCGATAGTTGCGGGCATCCAATTAACAGACGCGTTTGCCGCTAAAAGTCTATCCCTAACGGCGGTGGTTTTTATAAACCAACTTGAACGAGCATAGTAAAGCAACGGTGTATTACAACGCCAGCAATGAGGATAGCTGTGCTCGTACATCAACTCTTTAAATAAAACGCCACTTTCTTTTAGGTCGGCAATAATCTGTTTATCGGCTTCCTTACAGAAAACTCCTGCATAAGCGGTTGCTTCAGCAACGAATTTACCGGTAGAATCTACCATTTGCACGAAGGGAAGATCGTAGCGTTTGCCTACCTCGCTATCGTCTTCGCCAAATGCGGGAGCAATGTGTACGATACCCGTACCGTCTGTTAAAGTTACGTAATCTGCGGTAGTAAGGTAGTACGCTTTTTGTTTAAAAGTGCCTACCGCGTAATCGAACATGGGCTCGTATTCGCTGTATTCGTATTCACTACCCTTCTTTACCGAAATCGTAGTATATTCCTCAAAGAGCTTGGGTGCAAGTGCTTCGGCTAAAACGTAACGAACACCATCCGCTTCAATTTCTACGTAGTTTTCGTTTGCGTTCATACAAAGAGCTACGTTTGAAGGAAGAGTCCAAGGAGTGGTAGTCCATACCAAGTAATACTTATCTTCGCCCTTTGCCTTAAACTTTACGTAAATTGATTTTTCTTTTACGTCTTTATACCCTTGAGCAACCTCGTGAGAAGAAAGAGCCGTTCCGCAACGTGGGCAATAAGGTACGATTTTATAGCCTTTGTATAAAAGCCCCTTTTCCCAAATGGTTTTAAGAGCCCACCATTCAGATTCGATATAATCATCGTGATAGGTAACGTACGGGTTATCCATATCTACCCAATAACCGATACGGTCAGACATCTTTTCCCATTCGCCAACGTATTTCCAAACGCTTTCTTTACATTCTTTGATGAAAGGTTCTATTCCGTATTTTTCAATGTCTTGCTTGCCGTCTAGCCCTAACTTCTTTTCAATTTCAAGCTCTACGGGTAAGCCGTGAGTATCCCACCCTGCCTTTCTTGCAACGTGCATACCCTTCATCGTTTTGTAACGGGGAATAATATCCTTCATTACGCGTGTTAAAACGTGGCCGATGTGCGGCTTGCCGTTTGCGGTAGGAGGCCCGTCGTAAAAACAGAACTCATCGCCGTTTTTTGTTTGTTCCATGCTGGTTTCAAACACCTTTTCATCCTTCCAGAACTGAAGAACCTCTTTTTCGCGCTCTAAAAAGTTAAGTGAAGTGTCTACTTTTTTATACATATTCTATCTCCTTTTAGCATCGTGCTTTGGGAATGTTTTTTTCGATTTTTAATTTTTAAAGTTGCCTAAGTTAGCCTCGCGAGTTTTAACAAAAAACAAAATAAAAATCCGCCTCTAAATTAGAGACGGAATTACCGCGATACCACTCTACTTCGCACGCCAAAAGAATGCGTGCGCACCTCATTAAGCTTAACGGAGCTTTTGCCGAGTAAAACTATTTTGCCCAACCTTACGTTCACACCTTTATTTTACCTGCAGCGGAAGGATACCGTTCAAGGCGCTTTAACGGGCTTACACCATCCCCGCTTCGCTAAAAAAACGTTTACTTGCCGACTTGTTTCCGCTATTGCATTTATATTCAACTCGCATTATATTTTACCAAACTTTACCGATATTGTAAAGCGTTTTTTGCCGAATAAAAGATTTTAAAATCTTTTTATGTGCTCTTTTTTTTACGCAAGCCTTCTTTTTGTATAAAATTTTGTAAATACGCCCACTTTTTGCTTGATTTATAAGCCGTTTTTGTGTAAAATATAATGGCTGTGCTAGGTGGGGAGTTAGCGGTGCCCTGAACTTGCAATCCGCTATAGCAAGACTGTAGGTCCGCCCCGGCGCATCGTATGGATGGTTGCACTCGGTAAGGAGTGTTGATCGCAAGGTCTTATGCAACGGTCTGCCGTGAACCGTGTCAGGATAGGGATATAGCAGCACTAAGCGGATTTGTTCCGTGTGCCATGAGGGTGCTTTGCAGTAGCCACCTGCCCTGTTTCCACATCGGTATGGTACGTCAAAGCGGATGCACAGCTTTTTGAATATTCAGCGATTTTTCGCTTTAACCGGTAACCGAACGCCATTTGTTTTGTTAGCGGTTTTTTACTTTTTTTTAATCTACTTAACGTAAAACACTATCGGCTTAAAATATAAAAACAGCCGACTAATAAGTGGATGAATTTTGCTTAAAACTTCACTTTTTTTCGCAGCTGAAAGTGCAGTTAATGAATATATAGGAGGACTTTTGGATTATGAACGATTTAAAAATTTTTACCGAAAACGTAGAGCCCGTTGCACTTAATCAAATATATACTTTAATTAGCCAGCCCTCCTTTTCAAACGAAAAGGTGCGAATCATGCCCGACGTTCACGCGGGCGCTGGATGCGTTGTTGGATTTACCTCTACTATGAGCGATAAGGTAATTCCCAACCTTATAGGAGTTGACATCGGGTGCGGCATGCTCACTTGCGAGCTTGGCCAATTTGAAATCAATTTAAAGGATTTAGATGATTTTATTAAAGCAAAAATCCCATCGGGGAGCGAATATTTGCGAGAGGTTGACGGCGAGCATTTAATTGATAGCTTGCTCTGTAAAAATCAGCTTCGCAATTTAGATAGGCTTTACGGTTCACTTGGCACTTTAGGCGGAGGAAATCACTTTATCGAAGTTGACGTAGATGATGATGGGAACAAATATTTAATAGTTCACAGCGGCTCGCGAAATTTAGGAATGCAGGTTGCCAAAATTTATCAGAATTTAGCCGTTGAAAGCTGTAAAAATGCATCTAAGCAAGAGCGCGAAGAGCTTATTGCACAATTAAAAGATCAAGATAGAACGGCCGATATTGCCGACGAGCTGAAAAAACTTACCGAAAAATATGCGCATAAAACTAAAATTCCCAACGAGCTTTGTTATTTAGATGGCGAAAATATGCAAGCTTACCTACACGATATGCGTATTTGCCAACAATTCGCAAAACAAAACCGCGAAAAAATGGTTAAAAAAATGCTTTCGTTTATCGGCGCGTTTAAATATTCGCAATTTGAAACGGTGCATAACTTTATTGATAATAACAACGTTATTCGCAAGGGCGCAGTACCAGCGCATAAAGGACAAAAAATTCTTATTCCCATGAACATGCGCGACGGATGCTTGATTTGCGAGGGACTAGGTAATGAAGATTGGAACTGCTCTGCACCTCACGGCGCAGGTAGATTATTTAGCCGAAGTGAAGCAAAAAATTTAATTTCGCTAGAAGAATACAAACAGAGCATGAAAGGAATTTATACTACTACTGCAACCATGGCAACTATAGATGAAGCGCCTATGGCTTATAAGCCGATGGATGAAATCGTAAAGCTAATCTCACCCACTTGCAAAATATTAAAAATTATTAAACCAATTTATAACTTTAAAGCTGCAGAATAAAAAAACTGCAAAAAAACCGCTTAAATTAAAAGCGGTTTTTTAATGCAAAAGTAGGCCTATAAGTTGATTATCACTATTTTTACATATAAAAAGCCGCTTAAAATAAGCGGCTTAAATTATGCTTTTAGTTTAGGTTCGCGAGCAGCCTTTACCTCATCGGGACGAGTAATATAAGCAGCTTTTGGCGAATTTTTAACCTCTTCGGGATTGGTATACGCCCTATCGATAATTTCGATTATAATAGCTGCAACCTCTTCTAAAGTTTCTTTCGTTTCGGTTTCGGTGGGCTCAAACATAAGCGCCTCGTGAACGATATTGGGGAAATACATGGTTGGCGGATGAATTCCGTAATCAATCATGCTCTTTGCAATATCTAATGCAGAAACACCCGTTTCTTTATGCACCTTTTCCATAGACAAAACGAACTCGTGCATACAGCGAGAATCTTTATCGTAATCGTATTTTTTAAGCAAGTGCTTTAAGTAGTTTGCGTTGAGAACTGCCATTTCGGAAGCATTTCTTAATCCCTCTCTACCTAAAACCAAAATATATGTATATGCCTTAACGAGCACGTTAAAGTTGCCGTAAAAAGCTTTTACGCTACCGATAGTGTTCTCGGGCGTTGAAAGACTATACGTTCCCGACCTATCTTTAGTAACGTGAGGAGAAGGAAGGTAGCTTGCGAGCTTTTCGCATACGCCAACAGGGCCAGCTCCAGGACCGCCACCTCCGTGAGGAGTTGCAAAGGTTTTATGTAAATTCAAATGAACTACGTCAAATCCCATATCGCCGGGGCGAGCTACACCCATAATAGCGTTCATATTAGCGCCGTCGTAATACAAAAGACCGCCTGCATCATGAACGATTTGCGATATTTTGGTAATATTTTTATCAAATTTACCTAAAGTGTTGGGGTTTGTTAGCATTAAGCCGGCAGTATCAGCTCCGCAAGCGGCTGACAATGCGTCTAAATCCACGCTTCCATCTTCTAAAGAAGGAATATTTACTAGTTGAAGTCCGCAAAGAGTGCTACTTGCAGGGTTAGTTCCGTGCGCCGAATCTGGAACTATAATCTTCGTACGGCTTAAATCTCCCCTATCTGTGTGATATTTTTTAATAATCTTAAGACCGGTATATTCGCCGTGTGCGCCCGCTGCCGGTTGCAAACTCATTGCACCCATGCCGGTAATCTGCTTTAAGGCCTCTTGCAAACGGTACATAAGCTCCAAGCTGCCCTGAATATCGCGCTTTTTTTGTAAGGGATGTAAATTTGTAAAACCGGGTAAGGCTGCGGTAATTTCGTTAATCTTGGGATTGTATTTCATCGTACAAGAGCCAAGCGGATAAAATCCGTTGTCTACACCGTACGCATGATTTGAAAGCTCGGTATAGTGGCGAACGAGGCTAACCTCGTCTACCTCGGGAAGCTCAAGCTCGTTTTCGGATAAATATTTTGAATCAAACTCATATGCCAAAAGATGACACTCTGGAAATTGATAAGCCTTTCTACCCGGTTTTGATAATTCAAATACGGTTTTCATTATCTATTCACCTCCCCGCAAATTTCTGCACATCTATCCATCTCTTCACGGGTGTGAAGCTCGGTTGCGCACCACAAAATCTCGTGCGTGCCGATTTTATATCCGCCTAGAATTCCGTTTTGAGCTAAAGCGTTTAACATATTTTCTGCAGTGCATTTAGATAACGTTACGAACTCGTTAAAAAACTCGTTTTTATACTTAACGCCAACCCCTGCTTTTGCCAAAGCAAATTTTAAATAGTGAGCGTTAGTCGCACACGCCAGTGCCACCTTTTTAAGCCCCTCTTTGCCCATAAACGAAAGATACATACCCGCAGTTAGAGCGCAATGTGCCTCGTTTGAACAAATATTAGAAGACGCCTTTTCGCGCCTAATGTGCTGCTCGCGTGCTTGTAAAGTTAATACGTATGCTCTTTTTCCGTTATCGTCAACCGTTTCGCCTACAATTCTACCGGGGAGTTTGCGCGCGTGTTCAGTTTTAGTAGCCATAAAGCCAAGGTACGCTCCTCCAAACGAAAGATTCATACCGAGTGGCTGACCTTCGCCAACAGCGCAATCTGCGCCGTATTCGCCCGGGCGCTTTAAAATGCCCAAGCTTATAGGATAAACTCCTACGATAAGTTTTGCACCGACTGCGTGAACTGCATCAGATATAGCTTGCATATCTTCAATAGTTCCGTAGAAGTTTGGCTGCTCAATATATGCGGCTATAACTTCATTATCGAGGTTTTTAACGAGCATATCTATATTTGTACATGCAAGCCCTAACGACTCTACCGTAATTAGCTCAACGCCTTGTTCTTGAAGGTAAGTTTTTAAAACTGCTTTAACTTGAGGCTTAATAAGCTCTGAAATTAAAACCTTTTTTCTGCTGCCTGTTTTAAACATCAAGCAAGCTTCTGCCGCTGCAGTAGCTCCGTCGTAGTGAGAAGCGTTGGAAACCTCCATTCCTGTAAGGCGGCAAATGAGCGATTGATATTCAAATATAGACTGCAAAATGCCTTGTGACATTTCTGCTTGATAGGGAGTATACGCCGTTAAAAACTCACTACGTTTACTCATTTCTCTTACGCTTGCAGGTACGTAGTGCTTATATGCACCCGCTCCCATAAACACGGTGTTATACACCCTATTTTTTGCGGCAAGCTGATTGAGGCGACGTTCTGCGTCACCTTCAGTAATTCCGTTTGCCATATTTATTTCGGGATATCTTATCCATTCGGGAATACTATCGTATAATTGTGAAGTGCTACCAAGCTTTAGCGCCGTTAGCATTTCTTTAATATCCCCTTGTGTATGCGGTGTGTATTTTGCCATTTTTTATCTCGCTTAATTATAAAGTTTTTAAATAATTTTGGTATTCTTCTTCGCTCATAAGCTCGCCGCTTTCTTCGGTTACTTCAACCTTGAAAAGCCAAGCGTTGTATGCGTCGCTATTAACCATTTCGGGAGCTTTGTCAAGCTCTTCATTCACTTCAATAACCGTTCCTGCAACGGGTGAGTTTACAGGAGCAACTGCTTTAACCGATTCGAGTTCTAAAACCTCTTCATCAATCGCTACTACCCTGCCAACCTCGGGCATATCAACGTAAACGATATCTCCCATTTCGTTTTGTGCATAATCGGTAATACCAACGGTTGCAACGTTATTTTCGATTTTTACCCATTCGTGAGTTTTTGCAAATTTCATAATGAATCCATCCCTTTTATTGTATTTTAATTGCCGTTTATTTTACGGTTATAAAAATGCCAAACTACGCGTTAATGCGCTTATAGAAGGGCATTTGAACAATTTCTGCCTTTAATTTTTTACCGCGAACCTCAACGAAAACACCGTTTGATAAATCGCAATTTTTATTAACTCTTGCCATTGCGTAAGCTCCGCCTACGGTGGGGCAAATCATTCCGGAAGTGGTAATTCCAACAACCTCGCCCTGCTCGTTTAAAAGGTTATAATGCTCGCGCGCAATCCCCTTATCAATAAGCTTTAGGCCTATGCGGCAATATTTTGCATCTTCTTCAAGAGCCTCTTCGCCAATAAAGCCTAGGCCCTTTTTAACTGCAAACCCAACGCCAACCTCGTTTGCCTTATATTCGGCAGTGAGCTCGTGCCCGTATAAAGTCATACAGCATTCAAACCTTAAGGTATCGCGAGCACCAAGACCAATGGGCTCTAAGCCATACTCTTCACCAGCTAGCATAATAAGCTCGTATAAAGGAGCAACGCTTTGGTTTGCGGTATATATTTCGTATCCTGCCTCGCCGGTATAACCCGTGGTTGAAACCAAGCAATCATACCCGGCAACCTTCATTTTGGTAGTAAAACGATAATTTTTAACTGGCAACTCGTTGATGTTGCACAATTTTTCCATTATTTTATGGCTTAACGGCCCTTGCAAAGCAAGCTGTGAAATTTGACTTGAAAGATTAACAGCCGTAGCACCCTCTTGTAAATTTTTGCAAATCCACTCGTAGTCTTTATCGGCATTAGAGGCGTTAACGACTAAAAAATACTTATTATCGTCGATTTTATAAACCAAAAGGTCGTCTACTATTCCGCCGTTTTCGTAAAGCATTAAGCAATATCTGCACCAACCGTTTTGCATGGTTGAAATATCGTTCGTAACCAGTTTTTGAAGGGCGTTTTGAGCGTTATTGCCGCTAATAAAAATCTCTCCCATATGCGAAACGTCAAAAAGACCTGCCTTTTGCATTACTACCGAATGTTCGTGAAGTATGCCGTTTTTGTATTGAACGGGAAGATACCAGCCTGCAAATTCAACTATTTTTCCACCTAATTTTTCATGAATTTGGTAAAGCGCCGTTTTTTGTGCCATGATTACTCCTTGATCATTAAGTTTAATATATCGGTTAAAATCTTGCGCTCATCGCCGTTATAACCGCTTAGCATTAACTGTATTTGTTGTATGCTTTTACTGTTAAAAAAATCGCTTATGCCGTTTAAAATTTCAACCTGCATTGCATCGGAAAAAATTGTAAAATCCTTAACGATTTTATCGCCCAAAAGTGAATAGTATATTTCGCAAGTTCCCCACTCGAATAAACCTCTTTGCGTTAAAACACCAAGTTGTTTTTTGGCAAAAATATACTGCGGATTTTTAAAAATTTGCGCCTTTGCATTTATCTTCTCTATTGGCAAAATCTCTGTTAATTTTGCCAACTTTGCATTTGGATATTTTTCAAAAAAAGCCTCGTATAAGCGCGTTAACAGCACTTTCGTTGTAATTTTACTATTTATTTCGGCCAAGTTTTTAACACGTGATTCAACCGATTTTACACCTGATTTTGCAAGTTTTGATCTGCTTGGCGTTAAAAATGAAGCAAGCTTGCTTTTATCAACGTTAACGAGCAAAGTGCCGTGATGAAGACATGCATTTTTGCCACGCAAATACGCACTCCCCGAAACCTTGAATTGTTCGCATAAAAGGTCGTTTCGGCCCGAAAAGGTTGCGTTTAAACCAAACGATGAAAGAGCGTTTAAAACTATTTGCAAATTGCCCTTTTCGCTGTAAACGCATTTTGGCGAAACAAATGAAAAATTGATATTGCCCATATCGTGCCAAACAGCTCCGCCCCCCGTTTTACGCCGTGCAATACTTACGTTGCACTGCTTTGCCTTATCAACGTTACATTCGGCAAAAGCGTTTTGATTTGCACCGATAACTACGCAATCGCTGTTTTGCCAAAGCATAAAAATCTGCCTTTTTTGACCTATTTCTTCGTATAAAAGATATTCGGCGGCAAGATTTAAATACACGTCGTTAAAGGGTGAAATTATTACTAAAGGGCTAAAATTTTCCATCACTATTATTTTACTATATTTATCAAATCTTGTAAACTTTTTTTGCCCGATATCTACAACTTGTTTTGTTTAAGTTTTATTGCAATTTTTCAAGGCTTCGCTTGTAATAAAATAGGTACTGCTGAAAATATCCTGAATTTTCGCCGAATAGTTTTTTAAAATACTGCGTAATTTTATCGCGATTATTTAATTTACCGTTAAAATTTTCAATATAAATCTTTTCTATCCAGGTATCTACAGGAAATGAGTGTGTTTTATGAAACCCGAAAAGGCAAACGCAGTTAGCAACCTTTTCACCTATGCCCTTAACTTTTAATAAAATTGCCTTCAATTTTTCATCAGACAGCTCGCCAAGCTTGCTTAAATCGTTGTTTTGCAAAAATTCACAAACGCTAGCCATATAGTTTGCGCGATAGCCCATTCCCGTATCTTTATAAAACTGCTCGTCTTTTGCTAAAAATGCACTTAAAGTGGGAAAAGAATAATAATCGTAACCCATAAACTGTTTTTTTTCGCCAAGACTTACGCAAAGTGCGTTTATTATGCGCTTTATTCTGGGAATATTATTGTTTTGCGAAATCATAAACGAAATGGTCATTTCTTCGCTGTTTTGATTAAGTATTCTCACGCCCTTAGCAAGCTTTGAGGCCGTTTTTAAAACTTGAACTCCGCTCTTTTGTGCGCTTTTATATATTTTTGAATAATCGCGCGAAAGGTCGAAAAAATTATAAAAATAATTTTCGTGCTCTTCTTCGCATAAAATCACCGTATTATCTTGCTCGGTAGAAATTATGCAAGCCTTATCGCTACTTATTACCAAATATCCCTCTTTTACCCTTGAAAATCGAAAAATTTGGCCGCACTCTAAGGTATCGGTAGCGTTAAAATATTCGCTGTTAAACGTAATTTGTTTTATCATAATTGTAAAAAAATAGGCGAAGGCTTGCGCCTCCGCCTGGTTAGGTCATAAAATTATTCAGCGTAAACGCTTACTTTCTTTTTATCTTTGCCGAGTCTTTCGAATCTTACAACGCCGTCAGTTAAAGCGTATAAAGTATCGTCACTACCAATACCAACGTTGGTACCGGGGTGAATTTTCGTTCCTCTTTGACGAACTAAAATGTTACCGGCTAAAACAGCTTGACCGTCAGCTCTTTTTGCGCCAAGACGCTTTGCAGCACTGTCACGACCGTTTCTTGAGCTACCTACACCTTTTTTATGAGCAAATAATCTAATTAAAAACATCATAGTATATTTCCTCCTTATAAAGCAACGATTTCATTGATCTTAACAGCGGTAAACGGCTGTCTGTGACCATGTTTTCTTCTCTCGTTCTTTTTTGCTTTGTACTTGTAAACGATAACTTTTTTAGCTTTATCTTGTACAAGAACCTCACCTACTGCTTTGAAGCCTTCAGCTTCTGCGCCAACCTTAATGCCGGCTTCGTCTGAAACGAGAAGCACTTTGAATTCTACTTTTTCGCCAACTTCTTTATCGAGCTTTTCAAATCTGATAACGTCGCCGATTTTTGCAGTGTATTGCTTGCTTCCGTTTTCGATAATTGCATACATCTTACTAAAATCCTCCTGTCTAAACTCGCCGTAACATATAAGGCGGTGCAATGCACTCTTGTGAGCCTTTTCCGAGCGGTCTGTAATATATTACCAAAATATACTTATTTTGTCAAACGTTTTTAACTCGCTTTTTTGTTTTTTGCGGCTTTTTGTATATTTTTTTATCCATTGTAAATAATACGGTTATGGAAAATTTAAACGTAAACCAAAATATTTTAAAGAACTGTTACAAAAATGCTCAAATGGCACTGATTTCGTTAGACGACGTGATAAAAAAAGCAAAGGGAGCACTTAAGGAGGTGCTTTTATGCCAACACGATGGTTATGAAAAATTAAGTGCAAAAATCGCCTTGGTTGCCACCAATAAGGATATTGAACTACCCGACGTTGGCAGTATGCAAAAAGCTATGCTTGCGGCCTCTATCGAAATGAAAACCATGGTAGACGATTCTGATAGCCATATTGCCGAAATGACCTTAAAGGGAACGGTTACCGGCCTTACTACTCTAATTAAAGATATTTCTGAATTTGGGCATATGTTAGACGACCAAATTTTAGAGGTTGTAACCGAGCTAAAAAACTTTGAAGAAGATTGCGAGCAGGAGCTTAAAAAATATTTGTAATTTACTGCTTTGCTATGCACCAATTATAAAAAATTATTTGCGTTTGGTCACCGTTGCCATTTTTGAAAGAGGCATGGGTAAAGTTTGTTCGCTAACGCATTTATCTACCCTAATAACCTCAGCCTCGTATTCAGTTTGATTTTTACCGTACGGGGCTAAAACTACTTCGCCTTGCTCAATTTGAGCCACTTCACACAGGTAAAAATATGGGCGAGCAAGAGCAAGCGGATTGTTTATAAATTTTACCTTTATTACCGTATAATATCCGTTATCTTTGAGCTTTCCGCCCGCTAACGAGTGAATCATTAAATTATCCTCTTAAAATATTTTTTTATTATAAAAGTGCCGTTAATCAATCTATAGCGGCACTTTTTGCTATTTCAAACAACTTACGCTCTATGTTTTCCTCATCTATTTTTGAAGAGAAGGTTAGTTTTTTAAGCTCTTTTAGTTCGCTATTTAAATTATTTAAATTTAAGTTGCTTTCAACCAAATATATTCCTTTTTTTGCAATACTTACCCTTTCGTTTTTTAAATAGCAATCCTCTTTTAACGCCTCGCCCGGTCGAATACCGGTGCAAACAACGGGCACTTTTATTGCGGTTTTAGCATAATACAGCTCGCTCATTTTTTTTGCAATATCGGCCATTTTTAACGGCTTGCCCATATCGAGCATATAAATTTCGCCCTCACCTTTTGAAAGGACGCAAGCGTATATAACGAGCTTTACCGCATTTTCAACCGAAATAAAGTATCTTTCCATTTGATCGTGGGTTAACGTTAATTGCTCTCCTTGCTCCAACTGATTTACAAACAACTGAATAACCGATCCGTCGGAGGCAAAAACGTTGCCAAATCTAACCGATGAAAACTTTGTTTTAGCTGAGCCCGCCTCATTTTTAACTATTAGTTCGCACGCGCGCTTGCTCGCGCCCATAACGTTATTTAAATTAACAGCCTTATCCGAACTAATGAGCACGAATGCTTCAGCCCCGTGCTTTTTTGCCGCCTTTACCATATTGAGCGTGCCAAATAGATTATTTTTAACACTTTCGGATGGAGCGACCTGCATTAAAGGAACGTGCTTGTGAGCCGCAGCATGAAAAATCACTTGCGGTTTATGCTTTAAAAACACATATTCTACCCTCGCTTTATCACGCACACTTGCAATTTCGATGCAGATATTGCAGTTTTTATATATTTGCATTATGTCGCGATAGAGCAAATAGGTATTATTTTCGTTTATATCCAAAAGAATTATTTTTGCCGGAGAATACTCAGCAATCTTTAACGCCAAAGCGCCGCCGATAGAGCCACCGCCACCGGTAATAAGCACTCTTTTACCGCTGATAGCACCACTAACTACGCCCTCTTCAATCGTTATATCTGGAGAATTTATTATTTGCAAAAGCTGAGCGTCGTACATAACGGCTCTGCTTCCTGAAAGTTTATAATTTGTTTTTTTGTATTTTTTCATTTATTATTTACCTATTACCGCTATACAAGTTCTTTAGGGTAAAAAGCGATTAAGGGCCGCAAAAAAAAGCCGCCCTTATTTTTATTTACAAGTATTTTACTTTTTTATCAACCTATTTTAACTTTTCGGGTTGGGGATAATCTATTCCGAAGGTTTCTACACTCATGCTCTTAATGCGCTGTTCTTCGAGCGGTTTATCTGCGTAGTTTACGGGAGTTTCGGCAATAGCATCGAGCACGTCTTCGCCGGCAATAAGCTTACCAAAAGCAGCGTATTGCCCGTCGAGATGGGGAGCAGCCTTATGCATTATAAAAAATTGTGAACCTGCGCTGTTAGGCATTGCCGCACGCGCCATCGATATAACCCCTCTCGTGTGCTTTAATGGATTTTCAAAGCCGTTTGCGGTAAATTCGCCGGCAATGCGGTAACCGGGGCCACCCGTGCCCATTCCGGTAGGATCACCGCCTTGGATCATAAAGCCCTCGATAACTCTGTGGAAAATAATTCCGTTGTAATATCCGCTACTTGCGAGTGAAAGAAAGTTAAAAACAGTGTTGGGTGCGATTTCGGGATAAAGCTCCACCTTCATTTCGCTACCACCGTACATATGAATAGTTACTACGGGATTTTTCATCTTAATTCTCCTTATAAATTTTGGGCGAATACGCCCTCTTTTGTATTTTTATTTTTGCCCCAATTAAATGAGGTAACTAAATTTCATCAGTATAAATTTCTACCTTTACGCCCGCTTCGTTAAAAAGCTGCATAGAAAACTCGTCTGGATAGCCGTGCTTGTACACTACGCGAACTATTCCCGAATTGATTATCATTTTTGCGCATATTACGCAAGGCTGATGTGTACAATAAAGTGTTGCGCCCTCTACCGAACTGCCAAGTTTTGCCGCCTGTGCAATTGCGTTTTGCTCTGCGTGAACTGCGTAGCACAACTCGTGGCGAGTTCCACTTGGTATTTCGAGCTTGCGCCTTAAGCATTCTTGCCTATCTTTACAGCTGGCTACACCCGAGGGCGCGCCGTTGTAGCCCGTTGTAATTATTCGGTTATCTTTTACCACAACCGCTCCTATGTGCCTATTTTCTTGAAAACAGCTTGACCAGGTTGCAACCAAAAAAGCCATTTCCATAAATCTTTTATCCCATTTATTCATAAAAAATACTCCTAATAATCAAAATTGATAAGCTTTGTGGGATTTTTTATTCCTCATTTATATATATTAGCATAAAACGGCGCATTTTGCAATAATTTGA
>JAFTIY010000015.1 GCA_017456665.1 Clostridia bacterium
CCGACTTTTTAGACCTGCCAACCTTAAGCTTTGGATATTTAATTCTATCGTGGTATACACCGCCTAAACTTTGCGAAATGGTCATACGGATAATATCGAGATCCTTCGTGGTTAACGGACAGTCGGTAAACTGTTCTAAATCCATACGCTCCTCTATAATGCTCTTAATTACAGCGTCTACCTTATCTTGAGAACGATCTGAAAGTGAACGTACTGCAGCCTCCGAACCGTCGCAAATCATAATAATTGCGGCAATCTTTGTAGTAGGCTTAGGTCCGTTGTAACTAAAATCTGCTATATCTAAGTCACCCTCGGTGTATTTTAACGCCTTTGCGTAGAAATATTTAATGGGCAACGTGCCGTGATGCTCCACTGCAACGTCGGCAAGAACTTGAGGAAGATGGTATCTTCTAATCAAATCATATCCGTCACGCGTGTGCGCCTTAATAATATCGGTAGAAAGCTCGGGTGAAAGCTCGTTGTGGGGATTGTATCCCGATTGGTTTTCGGTAAAGTAATCGGGCTGTTTAAGCTTACCTATGTCGTGATAGTAAGAAGCGGCACGGGCAAGTAACGGACTTTCGCCTATTGCCGAAGCACACGATTCTGCCAGCGTAGAAACGGTAAGCGAATGGTTAAACGTTCCGGGTGCTTCCTCGCGAAGCGTTTGAATAAGCTTTGAATTGTGGTCGGTAAGCTCTGAAAGCCTATAATCTGTTACCACGTTAAACAAATATTCAAAAAACGGCAAAATCGCCATCATTAAAACAACCGAAAGCATGCCTGAGGTAAGCCCGTATGCGATATACGGCAGTACGTTCATTCCCTCGTGGTATTCAAAGCAAAGCACGCACACGATAACGGGAAGAGAGATAAATATACCTCTAATAAACACCTTAATTCTAGAATACACGCTTGAAACGAGATAAATTGCGAGCAAGCCCGTAGTAATGCCAATCATCATCGAAGAAAAGATTGCTTTATCGTATACGATATCTTGCCCCGTAAACGTATCCATCATAAAGGTAATCAAGCAAAACGCAAGATTCATAATAATTGCACTTCTGCGATTAACCAAAAGTAAAATTAAAAGTGCACAAAGAGAAAACGGACGGGCGTATATACTTACGTATTTACCGATAACAAAAGCCAAAATCAACGAAAATTCCAAAATACAGAAAACGAGAAAAATATTGCTTCCTTTCTTTAAAAAATCTCGAAATTCATGGTGGAAATATAAATAAATCATCGCCAACAAGAATGAAATCGCTATTACCGAATAAATATAATTCATTCTCGGTTGAAATTGGGTAAAGTGGTTAACAAAACCGTCAATACTGCCCTCGTTTACAAAAATCGCCCCTAAAAATAAAGCAGATAAAACCAAAGCGTGAATCGCGAAGTGTAATATCGTTCTTACGTAATCTGAGGTTTTCCACGGTTGTAATACTTTTGATTTGTTTAACATTTTTTGATATCCGTCCTGTTATTTCTTTTGTATTCTTCTTTTTCTGCCCGTTTTTGTTCGTCGTTTGAATACGCATTTATAATTTGCATTACCAGCGAATGGCGAACTACGTCTTTATGTGTAAGCTCCACAGTTTCAATCCCCTCAATATTTTTAAGAATAGAAGTGCAGTGCCTTAATCCGCTGATTTTACCGTCGGGCAAGTCCACCTGAGTAAGATCGCCGGTTATTACCATCTTACTCCCCTCGCCCATACGGGTTAAAAACATCTTCATTTGCTCTTTAGTTGTATTTTGAGCCTCGTCTAAAATAATGAACGCGTCGGAAAGGGTGCGCCCTCTCATATAAGCAAGCGGAGCCACCTCGATTGATCCCCTTTCTATAAGCCTTTGATAGTTTTCAAGCCCAAACATTTCTTGTAGCGCGTCGTACAGCGGTCGAAGATATGGGTCAACCTTTGATTGAAGATCGCCGGGTAAAAAGCCCAAACGTTCACCTGCCTCAACCGCCGGCCTAGTTAATATAATCTTTTCGATCTCCTTGTTTTTATAAGCCGAAACAGCCATCGCAACGGCCAAATAGGTTTTTCCCGTTCCGGCAGGGCCAACGCCAAACACTACCGTGTTCTTTTTTATTGCATCAACGTATTTTTTTTGGCCAACCGTTTTATATTTTATCTGCTTGCCGCGTGCAGTAATAGCAAGCACGCCGCTCATAATTTTTTCTATCCCCTCGGTATTTCCCTCTTTTGCGAGCTCAATGCAATATATTATTCTGTTTTTATCAATCGACTCGTGTGCGCGAATTATATCGAGCAGCTTGTTTAACACCACAACGCAAATTTCTACGTTTTGATATTCGCCGCTAACCTTAATTTCGTTACCGAAAACCGAAATTTCTACCCCTGCCTCGTGCGAGATTATATCAAGATTTTCATCAAACGCACCAAGCAAACGAGAAAGCTCGTCAGCCGAGCCAACGGTAAGTTTTTGAGTAAATTTTTGCAAAAAATTATCCTCCGCAAATTTGTTTATTGTAAGTAAGAAATACCTTTACTGTGTTTTCGTTTATTTTTTCGGTTTTATATGAAGTTACCAAGTAGTCGCCAAGCGCAAGCCGTGCCGCCGCAATTGCGTGGCTTAACGTGCCGTCGCTTATATCAAACCTCGATTGATATTCGTATTCAAAAACACATTCTGCAATAACCTCTGCGATTATTTCGCAAGGTATTTTTTCTTCGTTAATCAAGTGATACGCGCCTACAACGGCATCCCCTTTATCTATCACGTCGCCAACGTTTACGAGTTGCGTACCCGAATAAACTGCTACGTATATTATTTTCATGTGCTCATTTGCAACTATATCACTAGAATAGGTTTTAACGTAATTAGGCGAAACAACTTCACCTTTTATATCGATAATCGCTTTATTGCCCCACTTTTGCAAACTTACAAAAGCAATACCATCTGTTTTTGATAGAATTAATTGAGCTTTTACTAGTTTATCTTGAGTAAAATAAGATAGCTCACTTATACCCACACTTTTTAGCGCTTGTTCTATTTGTGGCTTAAAATAAACCGAATCACCCAAATAATGAGCACCAAAATACAAGTTGCCGCCGTAAATAGCAATTAAAAAATAAAGAGCAACGCACAAAGCGATGAGAGGTTTTTTTACCAATAGGTAAAAAGGACTTAAAAGCCCACCAACTCTCAATGGTATATTATACCACATATTTTTACAAATTGCAAAAAAAATAGTGCTTTGTTTTTTATCAATTGTTATTTCCATGCGATTTTCGCTTAAAATTTTTAATTTTATTATGCCCACGCCTCGTTTTTTTAACCGATTTAAGAGCATTTGTCTATTTTTGCCAATAACCAAAAACTTTTGAGTTAACAAAACCATTATTTTTGCACTCCTACGTTTTTAATTTTACCGTTAACGGCAACGTCGCCTTCAATCAATTTAGCCAAGGTTAATCCCTCTCCCTCAATAATTACTTTTCCGCCTTTTGTTAAAAGTGTTATTTTTTCATCGTTAAAATTTTCAACCGCAACAGCGCCCTCAATATATCCGCCTCCAGCGGTAAGCATAATCACAAAACCTCCCGCTAAATTTATACATTTTTTAATTTCTTCTTTTAAAGTCATACTTGTATTTACCTATATTCAATATATGAGTTTTGTTTATTATTTATATTTAACCGTGACTAAAAAAGACTAATTTTTATAAAAAAATAATTTAAAAGTGCGCCTATAGATTAATTAACGTCACTTTTTAAAAAAATAAAAATATAAAGCCGCGCTCTATAAATGGCACGGCTTTATACCTTTTTTTAGTCAAAAATAATGATATGGATTTATGCGTATTCTTTAGATTTAATATAATTTTTTAACGCTTTTAAGGTTGCATCGTTTAAATATTGATCGTAACGGCTTTCTAAAAAGTCCTTTTGCATTTCTTCATAAGAAAGGTCGTCGTAATATGATAATATCAATTTAAACATTTGCGTATTATAATCGGCATTGTTTTGCTCGATTTGATTTTTTAACGATTGCCCCTTTTGCGTTAATAAAAGCTGATCTCGATATTTTGCAAGACGCTCGTTTACGTCGTTATTATGCTTAATAACCTCGGTGTTCTTTTTATCGCGCGCACTCTTTAGTTCATCGATTTTGTCGTTAATTTCAATTGCCGTTTGCATATCTAAAGCAGAAAGAGCTTTTTTTAAATCTTCATTTAACGATTCAATCTCGCTATCGATTTGTTCAAGCTCTTGTTTTGAAGAATTTTCGCGCTGGCTAATTGCGTTTAACTTTTGAATATCATAATCTTTAAGCATATTAAAAATTATTGAAGAACGCCCTATTCCCCTCTTTATAGCTTGATTATTCGCAGACTGTTTAGCCTCCTCATAAGCATCATCAATTGCTTGTTTATCAACTTCTACGGCCACTTTTTCATCTTCAGCCTTTTTATTTTGCTCAGCTATTTTTTCAGTAGCCGCATCGGTTAATTGTTTTGTTTTTTCAGCCTTTTCGTATTCGCTTTTTTCCTCAACCTTTGCTTTAATTTGTTCATCAGTTGTATCATCTTTATCTAAATACTCTAGATTTAAGCGTTTTTTAACTTCATCATCTATAGAATAAGAAGCAAGCTTGCTCAAATACTCAAGCTGATCGTTTAGTTGTTTCTTTTTCTTTTTTTGTTCAGTTTGATCGTTTGATTGAGAAGTTGATTTACTGTTTGTAGAATCAGACTGCAAAAAAGATACCACCTTCTCAACCGATATAGGTAATTTTGCCATTTTTCTCCTTTTTATTCGATAATTAAATTATCGCGTATTCTTTTTAATATTTTTCCGTTATATAGCGTAATTTGTTCGTCGGCAACGGCAACAGCCTCCCCCTTTTTGCCAGATTGAATTTCTTGCGAAATTACCTGACTACCGTTTGAAGAGTTAACAGAAATTTGCCCACCTTCGAGCTTTGCAATGGTATAAAATTTGTTTTGTGATAACGTTATTGCCATATATTCTCCTTAAGTTTAATATAGAAAGAGCGCGTTAATCAACTTATAGGCTAACTAATTTACCAAGTCCGTTAAAATCTACAATTATTATACAATCGCTTACTCCGGGATTAGAAATAACTTTTTTAGCGCGGTACGAAGTTCGTTTTACATCTACTTTTGCTTGATCGTTTACCTCATATCGGTACACGTTACTTCCCTTTACGGCAAATAACGTTGCCCTTTCGCCGCTTATAGCACAAACCGAATTAATCGACGATTTATCAACCTCTACCGATTGAACGTACACTAGTGATTTATCGTAAAAATCAAACCGCATATCGCCATTTTTGTTTACCACCGCAAGCAAAAATTTATTAGGCATAGAGCAAATTGCGTAACTCTTAACTCCCGTTAAAGTTATTATTTTTTCAAACGAGTTCTCATCGTATTTTCTAATCGTTAGTTGCTCGTCGCACAAAAATGCAACCAAGCTGAAGTTGCTTTCGTTAACGTGAGAAAGCAAATAACTTTCTTCTACGTATTCAACGCTTCCGCAAGTTTGAAAAATAATATTTTCTACGTTAAACTCACCCTCGGCCGAAATGGTTACGTCAACCTCGTTAATCCCCTCGCTAAAAGGTAAAACAGCCAAAAAATTAAAGGCCTTATCGTAAAATTTTTTTTGAACGGCTTTAACTGAATTTATTAAATATTCACATTTAACTTCGCTCGCATCTACTTGAATTTCACTTTCGATTTTTAAATAGCAATCTCCATTACATCTAAATTTAAACTTAAACGAATGACTTTTGTTACTTTCTTCGCTAGCCTTTTGACTGTAAACATGATTAAACTTATTTAAGGAGGATATTTTTTCTAATCGCTTAACGCTTTTTTCTAATTCGTTGATTTTTTGTATTACGTTCATAAATCACCTCGAATAATACTCGTACTCAACTTGCATTCGCGATACCTTCATTTCGGGGCGATCGCATTCTATCGAAATCTCAAATAAATCGCCTTTGAGTGAAAGTGCAATTGTTTGCATCCCTTTTGCTCCGCAAAAATGCAGTATTCTCTCTCCCTTTTCACTTTTCACGCGCACCTTTATGGGCGTTTTTGTAAATAATGATATTTTTGTTACCGTTTTTTCTCCTTGATAACCGAGGTCGTTAGTACCGCTTTTCCAAACCTTTAACAGCGGATGAGCAAAAAATTCGCTTTTTTCAGATAGTTCACCAACAAAATCCGCACGGTTACACAAAAATAACAGTTTAAAATAATCTTCCCCCTGAAGCACTGTAAAATCGTTAATACTACAGCCCTTTGCCAAGGTAAAATAACCCTTGTTAACGTCGTAAACGAGCATTACCGAGCACTGCTTTTGATCGATTTTCATATTTAGCAAGCAATAATACACTCCGTTAAAATAGCACCCCTTGGCATTTGTGTTGTCGCAATTTTTTATATAACTATCTAACTGCGTTAATATTCTAGTGGGAACTCCGCCGGTAAACGAATAAAAGCCGTCTTTTGCAAGATATATTATCGTATCGCCGCAAACAGTAATGCTTCCACCGTTAATTTTGCCCGAAGTAGCCATAATGCCGTCGACCGAAAATTGCGTTTGATCTCCGAAAGCTGTTATGCGAGAAATACCGTAGTTTCTAAACAAATACAAGTAACCGCCAAACGAAAGTACCTTTAATAAACTGCCAGCCCCATCTCTAAAATCTATAAAGCCGGCATCTTCTAACGACACGTTCCAATTAAGCGGGTCAAAATCATCTGAAAACCAAAGGGCTGTTTTTTGCCCTCCCTCCGTAGCGAATAGCCGTTCGGAATGAATACACATAGACGTTATACAAGGTGCGTCGTTGATTTGCGTTACCGTGTTACCGTCAAAAATTTTCATTACCGATTTGCTCGAAAAAATTATTACGTCTTTTCCGTTATAAGTATAGCTTACGGCAACGGGTTCGCTTTCAAAGGCTAAATCAGGAAGGATTTCAAAACTGCCTTTTTGAGATAAATTGCGAACGTACATACTGCCGTTTTGCGCATAAACTATGAGATAATCGATATATAGACCAACTTCTTCATCATATCGCCTATAGTAATACAGCTTTTTTGCAAGCGTTGACAGAGCCGAATAACTAACGTCGATTTCACTATTATTAACGGTTGCACGTTTAATACCAACTCCGTCTTTAATCGCACCGCTATCGCATTTTACGTTAAATAGAACGGATGCCTTCGTAATAGGCAAAACGCTGCCCTCTCTTTCGCCGTTTAACCCGCCCGAAAAATCGTAAACGTTAATTTTTGCCTTTTTTGCCCCACTAAAGCTACTGCTTTTTTCATAAAACATCAGTACCATCTCCTTGCGGGCATAACGTAACTTCCTTTTTTAGCGGTTTTTCCGCGAATGCCCTTCATGTATTTATCTTGCCAAGTTGCGCATTCGCCAAGCCTGCCTTTTTGCAAGCAAAATTCAGCCAAAATACCATAACAAAGAACGTAAGGGCCTATAACGTAATTAGCAAAAAGTGCGTTATCATTAAAATTGCAAACTGCCGGTCTATAATGATATTCAACTGTAATTTTACCGTTTGAATTTATTTGTATATAGTCGTTTATTAGCTTATAGGCCAACTTATTGTTAAATTCGTCTTTAACGCAAATAATTTTAACGGGTTGTTTTGTAAAGTTAGAAAAAAGGATTTTTTTATTGCTAACGTTAAAATCTTCACTTGCTAAAACTGGGCAATATTCGGTTGCTAACTCGTCGGTTACAACGTCGTAGCATTCTTTTAATAGATTTAGCGTTTGAGTGGCATAATCTACGTTCTCTACCGCTTTATCTTCATTAAGTTTTACAACCTCATCCTCTCCCAACATATTGGCAGCCAACGTTAAAACTTCTTTAATAGTCATAAAATCTCCTTTTATATAATTTATTACCACTTTTAAAAGGCACGTAGTGGCAAAGCCTTAAAATAAGCGCCGCAAAAAGCTCACGGCGCTTATTACTCTTAATTATACAGCCGAAAAGCAAGCGGTGTTTAAGCACAGTCTATTTACTTTTTATCGGCCGCCATATATTTTTTAAGCTTCGGTAATACCTGAAAGCATTGCTTGACCGCAAGGTCTAGTACAAATAAGATCTGCATATTTTACCAAAGTAGCGGTATAAACTGGTTTACCTGCAACCTGCTTTAACACTCTACCATCTTCCCCTTCAAGCCATTTCCAATCGCAAAGCTGATGGAGAACGAAGTCGTCGGTATTAAGTAAATACATAGTTCCTTCAGGGCAGAACCTATCCGAAATAACGGGAATACCGTTATAAGAGAGTGCCTTATATCCACCGTGAAGATCCATATAATCGATATTTCTTCTATAGGTTGCAAGGTGCTGTTGATAAGCGCGCTTAACACCTGAAGAACAGATAATAAAGTTTACCTTACTTCCGGTATTTTCTTCAAGAGTGTCGATAGCCGTTTGGATGGTATTTTCGGTAATTTCACCAACCGAATCCTTCATATAAGGAATAAGCCATTTATGAAGACTTCTATCTAAACCGTATAAAGTGCCCTTATCTGAAAAAATAGCTTTAAGGCCGGTAATTTCTTTATTATAAGAATTTTGTAAGGTAACGTAAGTACCTTTTTCTAAGTTAATACTACTTAATGCACTGCCTGTGGTAGTAAATGTTTTATTTGCTCTATCTACCGAAGTGATTATACGGCCTGAGAAGTTTTCCAGTCTAACGCCGTCGGTAGTAACGTAGTCGATAATCATACCTTCTACAATATTTTTTACGCTATTACAGGTAATAACGCCGTTAGAAGCTGTTTCAACGGTAGCCAAAACGCCCGAACCGTCGCCAAAAAGCATTCTGCCAAAGTTAAGTGAAGAAGCCTTTAAAAGCCCTTCCATTTCGGCATTAAGAAGATTAACGAAAGCTCCCACGTTGTTTTCTGAAGCTCTAATCGCCTTATCTGAAATTTCTATCGTGCCGTATAAGTTTTTTAACGTAAGAACGAATTGATCGTACATGTTAGCCGAAGGCTTAGGCAGTGCACCGTCTTCAGTACCTGCTCCGATGCCTCCGCTGATGCCGTATTGAGCTACCCTTCTAATTTCCTTACCCCAAACGTCTTGAGTGGTTTGTTTAATTTTAGCAAGTAAAGGGTTAACGCCCGTATTGAGTTGCTCGGCAACTACGCCGAGATATAAAGATTTAAGCGCGTTGTCAGCGCTAGTCATTGTTACCATAATTTCTCCTAATAGTTATTTTTATTAGCCGTAAGGCCTTAAAATTTTGTTTGTTGTGCCCAAAATTTTTAAAAATGCACGTTTTTTTACTTACGTTGGTTATTTTTTACGACCAACGCTTGTTTTTTAATTCGCCAAAAGCTTATCCCAGAGGCGAAACTTTTCCCTTTTTTAAAACCTTTGCTGCCATCTCGCCCGCCTCTAAAATTGTGTGAGGCTTTTTGGGCGGTGTAAGTGCACTTTCTCCTACCTGCGAGATGAGCGTAACCTTTTTACCTTTGGCAACCTCCGCTAAATAATCGCGAATCAATTTTTCTTTAACGGCAGGAGTAGAAAGAGCTTTTTGATAAATAAACTCATCGTTTACCTTTGCCTGTTCGGCGTGTAAAATATCGCGCAAAACGGCCGTATATGCGCGTTGTAAAAAGCCCCTTTCCACGTTGCCCAGCTCGGAAGATTTTAACGCAATTTCTTCTGCCAAACTAGCCGCTTCGGGATTTTCGCGCAAGAAATTTGCAACCTCCGCAGCTATAAACTCATCCCCCTTAACATCACTTAACGAGGCATCGTCGCCCGCCCTTTCTTTAGCCGCACTTTCCGTTTCATATTGTACGGCATGTGATTCGGCGCCGGGATCAAACTCACATTTGCGGTTTACCGACGTAGCTTGTTCCTTAAGCTCTTCGTTTTCCCTTTGTAACTGCCTTAATTGCTGACTGCGTTTGGTAAATTCTGCTTCAAGGCTGTTATAAGCATTTAAAAGCGCCTCCCCCGATTCAAACTTACCAAACGAGGCGTTGGCAACCTCATTATTTATACCTTTTGCTTGTTCGCTTGTAAAAGTTTGCTCGGCGGCGTTTTTTCCGCCCGCTGATTGGTTTTCGTTTTTACTTAAGATTTCGCTGTTATTTTCCATTATTTTTTCTTCCTTATATATATTTTTAGTGAGATAATCAACCTATAGCCCCACTTTTTAATAATTTTCCCCTTTAAAAACACAAGACTTTACAGGCTATAAAAAAGTTTAATTATCTGCTATTTTGTTTTATCTCCGTTACTACAATCGGTTATTATAACAAACTTTAGTCACCACTAAAGTGCTTTATTAAATCAATTTTATTGTAACGTCGCCTTTTTTTTGCTATGCAGAAGTGCCATAAATCAAAGGCGTTTTTGCAAAAATTTTAGCCCGTTAATCACCGCTTGCTGTTTGCATATCTTGCACTAACGGCATTTCGTTTAGGGCTGCAAGCATCATAATTTTATGCTTTTTTATATGCGCAATAATGCGCTGTTTTGCTTTAAGTTTGCTCGAAAAATCCTCCTCGAGTAAACATCTGGTATGCTCGACGATATGCAAATTATGATCGTCGAACTCTTCGGGAGTAAACTCTCCCGATTGTAACGTTACGTTTTCGCGCTGGGCCTTTTCGATGTGAAGGTTTGAAATATCGCTTCCACCCGACAAAGTACCAAACCCCAAAAGCTCTAATATTTTACTTTTCGTTCCTTGCGAAAGCATTCCCTTTTCGTCTGTTAAAAGCCCGCTGTTTAGCATATCGTATATCATGCTTTTCTTTTGAGCGGGAGTATAACTTAACTCATTTTCCGTATCGAACACAACGTCGTCGCTGGTTATATCTTCCGCGTTAAAGTAATATAGCTCAACCGAATTACTTCGCCCCGCCACCCTCATAAGTCTTGTTGAAAGAGCGAACTGCTTAAACAGCCTAATAATTTGTTTACCGATAATTCTTACCGCACGCCTAATATTTTCAGCAGAGCTAACCAATCTCGTTTCATCCTGCTCTACTAAAAGCTCTAGCGCAACGCCACTGGTATGCTCTGAAAACGCGCTGGAATTGCGCGAAAACTCGCTAACCCCGCTAATATTGATAAACTCTTGTTCAAGCCTACTTTCTTCATAGGTAAAATCGGGCGGAACGGAGTTGTTTGCCATAAAATGCGGAGCATTAGCACCTTGCCTATATACTAGCACCTTGCCGGGAGCTAATCCGTCTTCAATGAGAGCGTCGGCATCTATAGAGCCATCCTCAACGGTAACCACACCCATACTAACGCGGTTGAGATATTCAAGCTTGCGGTTTTTAACTGCGTTATACGCCCTCTGCACGGGGATAACGCGCTCTATAACAGAACTTCCGAAAAAGCATCCCGCTTGATTAAGCGATACCTGCCTTACGAACGGAAACACCCTTCTTCCCTCTTCGCCGTTAATAAACGGAAGCTCACACACGTTTAGCACCTTATCGTCTGCAACGGTAACCACTCTGCCGTTTTTAAACCTATCGCTGGGCGCTTCGTATCGTTCGATCACTATTACGTTATCGTGAACCGGGCCCGAAGTAATGCGTTTTCCCCCGCATGCAGCTACGCCAAAATCGCTAGTTGCATTTAGTGAAAATACGTTAATATCTTTACCCTCAACCCTCTGACCGTATAGCGCAAAAACGTCGTCTACATGCATAGCACGGGCATGTATAATGCTCTTTTGGTCGTCAATATCCTCGCAAAATAAGCTATCTGGATATATATCGAAGGGAGATAACGCAATAACCTTAACGTCCCCCTCGTAAACGGTTTCTCCGTCAATCGAGCCTATTTGCTTGCCACTTTTACTATCCCATAACACCTTATAAAAGGAAGTACCCATTGTTTCACTCCAAAGAGTAGCCTTATATATAACGTCGCTCATTTCTAGCCTTGAAAATGTGGAATTAAGTAAAGCAGACGCCATTTTAGCACTTTTAATATCGTTATCCTGATCGCCGCTCGCCCTTACCGACATTACCGGGCGCACCCGTGAAAGCTTTGCAAGGCGAGTATCAAAAATGGGAGCAATGTGGTTAAAAACCGCCCTATTTTGCCAAAAGTAATCCTTTGGCTGCTCGTCTACCTCTCCCGTAGGAGTAATTTCTGCGTATTGATTGCCAACCAAGTAATTGAGATTGAGTTTCCATTGCTGTTCAAGCGTTCTGCGCTCCTCTCTTCTTCTGTTAAAATCCTCGGTAACCTCTTTTGCTAATTGCTCGTAAAATTGAGTTTTACTTTCGCCTTTAGGCGGCTTATTGAGATTTTTTAGATTTTTTTTGTTGTTTTCCATCCGTATTAACCTCGTTTAAGCTTTTACACGCCGCATTATAAAACTTGCGCAAGCACCCTTCGCAAAGTCGAAGGCACTCGCTCCCCCCCACGTCGAGCACGAGCTTATAAGCGGCAATTTCGTTACAACCCTTAATGTCGCAAACGATTTTGGTATTATCCTTTACAATTTTCATTTTTCTCCTTTAGAAGCGCTAAGAGCCTGTCTTTTTCTTTAGCGAGCTGCTCGTCTGAAAGCTCTATAAGCCCATTTTTTTGATTATCAAGCCCATCGAGCAGTAGCTTTGCGGCGGAAATATCGGGCGGAACGTTTTTAGTGGTAATTTTTTTACGCACCATCGTAAGCTGTTCGCCGTCGGAAGAATATTCTTCAACCGTTTCGCTAAAATCATAGCCCAGCGCCCTTTTTATAAGCGCTTTTTGTATTTTTTTATAAATTTTTTCACGCTCCAAACGTTAAATTCCCCCTTTGCTTCTTATTTTTCTGATGAGCTTCGCCTTATCTTTTTGAACAGCGGTAAGCTCTTGTTGGGGCGGTTTTTTATAAGGACGCTTCATGATAAAATAGCGAAGCTCGTCCAGTGCGTGATCGTCTTTTTTAACGGGAACGTCACCCGCTCCCCAGCGATACCCCTTAATTTCGCGAATTAAGTTTTGGCAGCAGGGAAAAATTTTGATTTTATTGCCGGCAAAATATTCTTTAACGCGGTTAATACCGGCAAATTTTTCTTTGTTTACGTTGGGATTACACGCAATACCGTGTTCAAAAAACAGCTCGGTAACACTGCGAGTTGAGGCCAACGTTTTTTGATTTGCGGCAGAATCTATAAGTGCCTCAATTCTTCCGTCGCTCCGTCTGTGCCAGCCCAGTTTATCGGCAATTTGCCTTATTTTTTCGGCATGGTATTCAATGGTACGCTCCGCCTCGTAATGCTCGGCAATCACGTAAACGTTCCCGTCGTAATCAACCGCATAAAAGTGACAAGCAAGCGGATTATTTAGCCCGGGATCGATTGAAATACACTCTTGCCAGTCGTAGGGAACTTCAAAAGGCTGTATAACGTGCACGTTTTCATCAAACTCCGAATAAACTGCACCGCTTCCTGCCTTAAATCTTCCGTATCGCCTACTGTCTAGGCTGTCTTTAGAAAGACTGTCGGTTAGTTTTTTAACCTCGTGAGCGTTAAGGTATGGATTATCAGCCCACTCCATAAACTCGTACCAAACCTCCGACGAGTGATTGCAATTCATGTAAATCTCATCGTAAATATATGTAAGGCCTTTGAGGGGCGTCATCGTGCCGAACATAGTTCCACACCTATCTAAAAGCCTCATTTTACACTCCTCGTAAACGTCTTGCGGGGGTTCTTCGTCAAACCATACGAAATCAAGTGAAGCGCCTTGAAACTTTTCGCGCCCCTGGTCGCAACTTTTAAATCCGATAACCGAAACTCCGCCCAGCTCGTTTTTTATAAACAGCTGGTCGATAACGCCACTGCTTAAGCTGTCTTTACGACCGGATAGCATAACGACGTTTACTATATCGTCAGGCGAAAGATAAGATAAGATCTTTTTTTGCGCAACGTCGCGCTGAACCTGTTGCGAAAGCGAAACCACCCAGCCAAACACGTTTTTGCGGTTTTCGCGGTAAGGATGAATACCTCTTGCCAGCCACACGCTTTCAACCGCACCGCATTCCGTTTTACCGCTGCGGTTGCCACCGAAAACCCACCTGTTATTTTTAAGGCACTTATGAAAATCCATTTGCTTTTTATGTACCTTATCACCCGTGTTATAGCTTAAAAGCTTTGATTTACGCCTATTTTGCTCACCTTCGATTTGAAGTAATTTGTAAACAATTTCGTTCACGACAAAACCCCCCTTCATTTTACAATTATCGACAAAAAAACTACTCACCGCCGTGATATAATAAATACACTATGAAGCACCCGTTTAGGCACCGCAAACGCAAATTTGCGCAGGCAAAATTATTAATACTGCTACTATTTTTTTTAGCCGTTATAGCGCAAAATCAACCTGTTTTAAGCAAATTTGGGCATAATAAAGGGGTAACGGCGCAGGCAATAGAGCAAAGTTATGCTCGTATTCTGACTCCGGATACCCCGTTTTACGCCGACTATGCGGGCACGATAATCAAATTTTATCTACCCTACGGCTATTTTGTTAAAGTAGTGCAGATGAATCCCACCTACACGCGGATTATATATATGGATAGCAATCCGCAAATTCCCTATCAAGAGGGTTACGTAAAAACCTGCGACGTTTTTTACGAGGAGTGCAAGCAAGAATACTCGCCATACCCCGATAACTTTTCGCTTGTTTTAAAATGCGACGAGGTGCTTTTTGCAGATTATTCACTCAACTACCCCAAAACCGTTCTTACCTCTTCAGCTACCGCAACCTATTACGGCAGTATAACCACTGACGGCGAAACCTTTTATTACGTTTACGCAGGTGGGCACGTGGGATACGTAAGGCGTTCTGCCTTTTTAAACGTAGATATACCGCCCCACCCACAGCCCATTGAACAAATAAACGAAGATCCTACCGAAAGCAGCGGCCAAATTACTCCCGACAGCTCGGTTGATTCGCCCGTTTATTCGCAGCTCGATCAAACGGTAAAAATAGTTATAGTAATAGCCGTTTGCCTCGTTTGCATTAGTGTTATTTATTTAATTTTTAAACCTAAAAATTATTCGCCCAAAACGGCTTACACCGGCGACGACGATCCCCCTTTTTAATTTTGTACAAAATTATGCAGCTTGCAGTCTTCTTTGGTCTAATTTCTTAGCGGAAAGGCTATCTTTAACTATTTTGTTATACTTGTGCTTAATAAAGTAAATATCAAAATAATTGTTTTTAAAATACTCTAAATCAAACCCCTCTTTTAACAAAATATTTACAAACTTTTTTTCGACCTTAAGCTTATCGCGCATTTGTTTACGAGGAGAGCCTATGAGCTCAACTCCTGCCTTTTGATTAAAATAACATGCCTTAATAATAGTTACTTCATATGGAGTAAATTGCTCTAAAAGCTCCTCAATAAACAGTTTCAAGCCGCCAATACGGTGTATTAAGTCGTTTAACTTCATAATTTCGTAATAAACGTCGAGCGTTTTTTTATACGTTCCAAACGATTTAATAGCCTTATACTTGGCAGAGATTTGTAACCCTTCTATAATATTTCCGTATGATGGATAGCCGTATAAAAGAGTTTTTGCCACGTTGTTCATTCCTTTCTTTTCCCCCTTTTACAAATTCTCCTTTTTGCTCGTCACGCATACATTATAACTCAATTTTTCAAAAAAGCAAGAGCTTTATGACG
>JAFTIY010000016.1 GCA_017456665.1 Clostridia bacterium
TGTTATCTTTTATTTTAGGAAAATTAATTTTCTTTTGCGCTTCGATTGGAGGAGATAGTTTTCCAAAACCACTTTCTAATGAGGATGAGCGAAAATGTCTTATTGCATATAAAAACGGCGATAATAAGGCAAAAGAAACGCTTATAAAACACAATTTGCGCCTAGTTGCCCATATCGTAAAAAAATACCAAGGTGCGTACGATAACGATGATTTGATTTCAGTGGGAACGATTGGCCTTGTAAAAGCAATAAATACTTACGATTTATCAAAGGGTACTCAGCTTGCCACTTATACGGCCCGTTGTATAGAAAACGAAATATTGATGTTGCTTCGCTCAAATAAAAAGTATAAGGCCAACGTATCAATTTCTGAAGTCGTAGGAACTGATAAAGAGGGCAATGAATTAAGTTTAATGGATTTACTTGCAGTAGACGAAGAAAGTGTACTTAATACAGTTGAACAAAATATTTTTAGCGAAAAACTGTTAAAAATAGTTAGAAAATGCTTAAACGATAGGGAGTTTACTATAATAGTTTTACGGTTTGGGCTTAAGGGAAATGCGCCGTTATGTCAGCGCGAAGTTGCTTCTCTTTTAAAAATTTCACGTTCGTATATTTCTCGCATAGAAAAGAAAAGTATAGAAAAGATTAGAACTTACATGATCGAAAATAACGTAAAATTGTAGTTTCGCATAAATAATTTGAATTTGCTAAAAATAGGTGTATGCGAGCGGTATGGATGTTTTTTATTAGTAACGCGATATTTTTTGCCCCGCTGTTTTTTAGCGTTTACGTAATAACGGGGCAGGGCTGTAAAAAAATATATTTTTGTATTACGGTATTTAAAATTAGTGTACTAGGCGGTTATTTAAATTTTAATTTGCCAAAAATTAACATTCATTTAAGCGAGAACAAAGCCTTCGTTATTGACGTAGCGGAGAGAATAAAACAAAAAAAGAAGATGATTAAATTAGATCACGTAGAATTTTTTAATCATCATGCGTTGCTTCAATGTGGAGTGCATAACGCAGAGGGCGTTTATTTAAGCGGTTTGTATTTTAACTTAAATAATATTATTTGTCCAATATTAAAGAGTAAAAAACCGTTTGCAAGGGTAAAGGATGATATATATTTTACTAATGACAACAGTTTGTATTTTTACTCTAAAACGACCTTTTTTACTAATTTGTTTTCGCTTAATTTGCTCGCAACAAGTTATTTATACAAAAAGGCGGTAAAATATGTTAAACGAAGAAAACAGCAAAGTAGAAAGAGTTATTCAAACTGCAACTGAAAAGATGAAGGAGTTTGGCGGAGGCCAAGTAGTAGGTGAACCTATAATGAACGAAATGGGGCAAACTGTTATACCCGTTTCAGATATGACTATAGCCGTTTTTAGCGGCGGCGGTGATTATGGCGAGGTTAAGTTGAGCGACGGAGTAGGTGAAAATTTTGCCGGTGGAAGCGCCATTATTTGTTCGCTAAAGCCTAACTGTTTTATTACGAATAACGGCAATGGATACTTTATTTCTAAACCTAATAACTTAATCGATAATTTATCATCTTTAGCAGAGCTTATAACAAAGGCATTAAAAAAATGAAAAAACATGGTGTGAAAAAATTTTTATTTTTACTGATAATTACTTTAATTTTAAAGATTTTTATGCCTAACGTAATAGCGTATGCGGATTTAGAAAACTACGCGGAAGCAGTAGTTGAAGTGCAAAGCGGAAGAGTGTTATATACTAATTGTGAAGATAAAAAACTTCCAATGGCAAGTACTACAAAGGTTGTTACCTGCATTGCCGTTATAGAAAATTTTGACCTTAATACAGTTATTGAAATAACACCTGAATACGTTGGAATAGAAGGTTCAAGCATATATGTAAAAGTGGGTGAAAGATTTACGGCTAGAGAACTTTTATACGGTCTTATGCTTCGTTCGGGTAATGACGCTGCCGTTGCTCTTGCAATAGGTCTTGGAGGCAGTATTCAAAGTTTTTGTGGCTTAATGCAAGAGGTTGCTTTAAAAGCGGGAGCAAAAAACAGCTCATTTAAAAATCCGCATGGGCTAGATCAAGAGGGTCATTATACCACGGCGCTAGACTTAGCTTTAATTTCTAGGTATGCAATGCTTAACGAAACTTTTAAAAAAATAGTCAGTACAAAAAAAATTACTGTAGGAAGCGGAGAAAGTACGCGAGTATTTTATAATAAAAACAAATTATTATCTAACTACAGCTATGCCACTGGTATAAAAACGGGATATACAAAAAAATCGGGCAGATGTTTAGTTTCTTCAGCTAATAAAAACGGATTTGAGCTGGTATGCGTAGTTCTAAACTGCGGACCTATGTACGAAAGAAGCGAAAAGCTATTGGAGGATGCGTATTCAAAATATATTTATTATCCCGTATTAACTTACGGAGAATGCGTAGGAACGGCAAAAACGAGCAAGGGGCAAACGCTTCCATGTTATGTAGCAAACAACTTTTATTATCCATTGAAGCAAAGCGAAATTAATAGTCTAAAAAGGGTTATTAAGACGAGCAAAATAGTTAAAATTCCCACTCAATTTAACAAAGAATGCGGAACAATTGAAATTTATCTTGAAAAACAGTTGCTTTTTACCGAAAAAATCTATACTATATTAGAGTAGAAAAAATATTTAGGTAATAGCATATGAGAATTAATAAGTATTTAGAAAGTTGCGGTGTAGGTAGTCGCCGCGCGTGCGACAGAATGATAGAAGAAGGGAAAGTTACCGTAAACGGTAAGCCTTGCAAGCTCGGTCAAGACGTAGACGAAAGAAAAGACAGCGTTTTAGTTGAAGGTAAAAAAATAACTCTCGTGGTTAAAAACTTATATTATATTATGAACAAGCCAAAGGGTTACGTTTGCACGGTAAAAGACGATTTAGGCAGAAAAACCGTTATGGATTTATTGCCTAAAACGGCTTCAAGGGTAGTGCCCGTTGGTAGATTAGACTACGATTCGGAAGGAATACTTCTTTTTACTAACGACGGCGATTTGGTTAATAGGCTTACCCATCCCCGCAACGAAATTCCTAAAACCTATCACGTAAAGGTGGAGGGCTTAGTTACCGAGGCAATGCTCAATAAAATTCGTGCAGGCGTTGAATTAGACGGTAAGATGACTAATAAATGCAACGTTCATATCCTTTCGGTAGATGAAAAGTTTACAAAACTTTCGATAACAATTACTGAGGGTAGAAACCGTCAGGTAAGGCGTACGTTTGAGTATATCGGCAAAGAGGTAGTATTTTTAAAGAGAACGAAGATAGGCGATTTGGGACTTACCGGATTAGATCGCGGTAAGTGCAGGCCTCTTACTGCCGCAGAAATTAATTATTTGAAAAACCTCTAACATAAAATAATAACTCAATTTCCTTACATAATGCCGTTAGGCTAAAGAGGTGGAATATTGAGGCGAAAACTACATCCCGTAATAATATGTTTGCTTGCAACCTTTATAGTTTTATCGATTGCGGTTGCAATTATGGCAAATTCATACGTACCTACAACTTTAACGGGGTATTTTTAAGGGAATAAAAGCTGTTTGCTAATAATGGCGATAAATTATTTATTTTTATTTTAGCTGTTTTTGCTAAAAAAAAATAGTTGTTGCCGAAAAAAATTAACGGAGAAAGTAATTTGGCAAGAAACGAAGATATTTTTGTGGAAGAATTAACCGAAGAAGAGGAATACCGCTCTATAGTTGAAAAGCTTAAGATTCAATATCGAAATAAGCTTAAAATTCAGCTTGATGATGCAAATAAGCAGCTTTTACTTGAAGCTACAAAGCTCTTGGGTGAGCAATTTGAAAGCCTTTTAACAAAGCGTAAGGCGTTGATTGCCCAATTTAGAGATGCAAGCAAGGCGCTTTTGGTTTATGCTGCTAATAACGGGGGGCTTTCTTTAGTTAAAAAGCTTTCAGACTGGTCTAACACTCCTAAAACTGAGCAAAGATCTGAAGAAGGGAGTGCTATCTTGGCTGAGATTATTCAGGTTGTAAAAGAGGGTGATCCGCAAATTGCAGCACAGTTAGAAAACGTTAAGGCTCTTTTGCAAGATAATAATAAGCAGATTAAAGAAGTAGTTGAGTGCAAAAAGAAAGAGCTTAATTTACTAGAAGCAAAAAACAAGTTGCGCATGCAAAAGGTCGTTATTAAAATGATAATAGATTTTAATAAGGATTTAAACGAAGTGAACGGGCAATTTAATAAACCTACGTCTGACATAAGCAAAAAAGTAGAAAATCCATTCGAGGGCTTCAATATGCCTGCTTCGCGCGTTATAGAAGACGAAGAGGAAGAATTTTTTATTCATAACCCGTCTGATGTTGATATAAATTGAACTCAAATGGCTTGATAATTTGATCAAGCCATTTATTTTTTTAATATTGTTGATTTTTAAACTTCAGTATGATAAAATTACTATGTAAATTAACTAAAAGGAGTTTTTTATGCGCGATATTAATAAGCAAATGATATTAGTAAATTGTTTAAAAGATTATCCAAACGAGATTGGTGGCCGTAAACTCGTTAGTATTAAAGAAGTATTTAAGGGCCAGATGGCAGGGGAATACGATTTACCTTTGATTTTGCCTATAGGCACTGATGAGAATGATTGCGTAATCTGCTTAGATTTAGAAAATAGCGGAAATATATTTATATGTGGCGCAACCGGAGTGGGTAAGTCGGTATTAATAAATAATATAATCGCGTCACTCGTTATAAAAAATACCGCTGATAGTTTAGAATTGATTTTAGTTGATCCTAAAATGGTTGAATTTACGCAATGGAATAATCTTTCACATCTTAAAAACAGAAAAATTATATACGAAGCAAATGATGTTAACGTTGCGATAGATAATTTGCTTTATGAGGTGGAAAACCGAATAAACGCCTTTAAAAGTGAAGGCGTTTATACGATGAAAGATTATAATGAAAAAGTTCGGTTGAACAATAAAGCTCAATTTAAAAGTATCGTTTTTATAATTGACGAAATTGCCGATCTGTTATTATACTCAAACTCAAAGCAAACGGTTAATAAATTATCTATGCTATTGCAAAAGTGTAGGTCGGCAGGCATATACGTAATTGCATCAAGCCAATGTACTCAATCATACATATTTAATGCGTTTGGCGGTAACTTTTCAACAAAGATTGCACTAAAAATTGTAACGCATGATGAGGCTATAAGTTTTATCGGAAATGAAATACCTACAAAACTTTTAAACGGTCAGTTTGAATTACTTAAAGCAAACGGGCAAATTAGTTTAGGCATGGCGGCGTATATTGACGTTAAAGAAATTGAACGGTTAACTAATTTATTATTTGAACTTAATTGTTAATTTATAAATAAAAACTTCGGGATTTTATATCCCGTTTTTTTTTGCTAAAAAATAAACTAATTTGTAATAAATAAATAAAAATACAAATATAAATGATGTAGATTAAAAAATATATAAAAAGACATATTTTGCTAAATTCATACAAAATACTGTATTTAAATAATGGTAAAATAAAGGAAGAAAAGTTGAAAATAATAATTTGTAAAATAATTAAAAATCGCTTATGGCAAAAGATATTTTGCGTGTTTTTATGTGTGGCGATAATCGCTGTTTCAATATATAAAAACGAACAAATTAAAAGTATGATGTGTGGCAAGTCGCTGCGCGAAATACCTATTTATTCGGTAGAGCGAAACGATAAGCGAATTGCTCTTTCTTTTGATTGCGCATGGGGTAACGAGTATACTCAAACGTTGCTTGATGAAATGAATAATTACGGTGTTACTTGCACGTTTTTTGCAGTTTCGTTTTGGGCTGAAAAATACCCGGATGATTTAAAAAATATTGTTAGTCAAGGTCACGAGGTTGGAACTCACAGTAAAACGCATTCACATATGAGTAAGTTAACTCAGGTCGAAATCGATAATGAATTAAGTTATTCTAAACAAGTGATTGAACAAATTACGGGGCAAAGGGTAACTTTATTTAGAGCGCCTTTTGGTGAGTATAATAATTTATTAATAGAGCGAGCGCGAGAGGCTGGCTTATTTACAATTCAGTGGGACGTAGACAGTTTAGATTGGAAGGATTTATCTGCTCAAGATATTGCAAAGAGGATTATTTCTAAGGTTAAGCCCGGATCTATAATTTTATGTCATAATAACGGGCTTCATACTGCTGAAAGTTTGCCACTTATATTTTCAGCATTAATTGCAAACGGTTATGAGTTTGTAAAAATCAGCGATTTAATATATAAAGATAATTACGATATTACAAACGAGGGTAAACAGGTAAAAACTAATCTGTAATAAATACGCGCGACAGCGCTTGGAGGAAATATTATGAATTACACCGAAAAACAAAACAACAAAGTGTATATTTTAGGTAAAATACTAACAAAAGCAGTATTTTCACATGAAGTATACGGCGAAGGCTTTTACGAGATGACCGTTAGCGTAAAGCGATTGTCAGGCCAAGGCGATATTTTACCAGTAACTATATCAGAACGGCTTATTGACGATAAAAAACTAGACGTTGGCTCAACTTTATGTGCAGTAGGGCAATTTAGAAGCTACAATAAAATTAGTGATGGAAAAAGCAGACTGATGCTAACCGTTTTCGTTAGAGAACTTTGCGATGAACAATACGAGCAAAATCCTAACAGTATTGCACTATATGGTTACGTTTGTAAACCGCCAGTATATAGAACTACTCCTTTTTGCAGAGAAATTGCAGATTTATTAATTGCAGTAAATCGTGCGTATAATAAATCTGATTATATACCTTGCATTGCTTGGGGGCGCAATGCAAGGTTTGTTAAAAATTTAGCGGTTGGCGAAAAAGTAGCTTTATCAGGTAGAATTCAAAGCAGAGAATATACTAAAAAATTGAGTGAGACGGAAAGTAAAGTTATGATTGCTTACGAAGTTTCAATTAGTAGGTTAGCGGCGTATGATAACGTAGATAATTTTGATCTCTTAAGTGACTTTGGCGACAAAACGAATAATTTAGATCAAAAACGCCGTATTATATAACTATTATAGCTAAAAAGGATATATGTAATAATGAAAACGCGTTTTAGAAGACGCGTTTTTTTAGTGAAAAAATATATTTTTAAATTTTTAATTTCATCGCTTATTTGATTGACACTCAAAAATATATTTGTTAAAATAATCGCAATAAAAAAACACATAACTTTTAAGAGCGATACGGGATGCCGACAAGGTTAGATTATATGCACTACGCTAAAATTATAGGGATAGTGTGGTTATTTTGCGGTTTACCTTGTCTAGTTCGGCGAGGTTTTTTTATTGCACTTTATTGTAAAGTGCGTTTTACTAACTGAATAAATTTTAAAAAAGGAGATACATCACATGAAACTCGTTTATAACGTAAACGAAAAACCCCCTGTTGGTAAGCTCATCATCTCTGCATTGCAGCAGTTACTTGCAATTTTAGCAGCAACTATCGCAGTTCCTGCTATTATCGGTAACGGGATGTCGGCATCTGCAGCACTTTTGGGTGCAGGCGTAGGAACTATCATTTATCAATTATTCACCAAATTTAAAAGTCCTGTATTCCTTGGCTCGTCATTTGCGTTCTTGGGATCTATGGCAACCGCATTTGCTGGTGCTATTTCAATTTCTGCAGGTTATTTTGGATTAATACTCGGTGCTGTTTTTGCAGGCCTTGTTTACGTTGTTATCGCTATAATAGTTAAATACGTTGGTGTTAATTGGATTAACAAGCTAATGCCCGCAGTTGTTATCGGCCCTACCGTTGCTATTATCGGTTTATCACTCGCTGGTAACGCAGTTGGCGATTTACTAAAGGGTAGCGTTACAACTATGGTAGATAATTTAGTTGTTTCATTTAATGATTTTAATATTCCTTTTATTGACGTTGAAAGTTCAGCAGTTCCCACTGCATCTCCTTACGTTGCAATTATTTGCGGTTTAGTTGCTTTATTTACCATTATTATTTGCTCTGTATATGGCAAAAAGAACGCAAAACTCTTTCCGTTTGTAATCGGTATCGTAGCGGGATACGCCGTTGCTTCAATTTTTACCCTTATTGGTACTTTAGCCGAAAATCCTGCTTTAATGGTGATTGATTTTGCTAAATTTAAAAATATGCAATGGCTTCCTGATTTTACCTTCGTTACTGCATTTAGCGGCATTTCTGATTTAGTAGAAAGCGGTTCGTTCTGGAGCTACATGGCTACCATCGCAGTTGCATATCTTCCTGTTGCTTTTGTAGTATTTGCTGAACATATTGCCGACCATAAAAACCTTTCTACTATTATTGATAAGGATTTATTAACCGAACCCGGCTTAGATAGAACTCTTCTCGGTGACGGCGTTGGCTCTATGGTAGGCGCTTTCTTTGGAGGCTGCCCCAACACCACGTACGGTGAATCGGTTGGTTGTGTTGCAATTACCGGTAACGCATCAGTTCGCACGATCACTTTAACTGCTATTATTGCCATTGCCGCAGCATTCGTTGCACCTTTTGTAACGTTCCTAGCAACCATTCCTTCTTGCGTAATGGGGGGCGTTTGTATAGCTCTTTATGGTTTTATTGCTTGTTCAGGTTTAAAGATGATACAAAAAGTTGACCTTAACGACAATGCAAACTTATTCGTTGTATGCGTAATTTTAATTTGTGGTGTAGGCGGTCTTTCAATTTCATTTGGTAAAGTAACAATTACTACAGTTGCTTGCTCTTTAATTCTAGGTATTTTAGTAAACCTCGTTGTTAACAAAGGTAGACAAAAGGTTGAAAATAAAAACGAAAAGGATTCAACTGCAGCTTAAATAAAAACAAATAATAAAAAACGGCAAAGAAAATTTGCCGTTTTTTTATAGCTTAATTAAAAAAATAACCCCTTTTGCATTTCACAAAAGGGGTAATGGAGCTGATAACCGGATTTGAACCGGTGACCTCGTCCTTACCAAGGACGCGCTCTACCTACTGAGCCATACCAGCGCCTGCCGCATTTCACAGCCACTATATAATATTATATATTAAAAAAAAAGTCAACTAAAAAACGGGCATTTTTATTATTTTTTTCCAAAGAAATCGTTTTTTATTCTCGGAAGGGCATTGGTCGCTTCTCCAAGTGGTTTTCCTAGGTTACGATAGTCGTGTCTGTTAGAGAAAGCTTGTAATAATTCTACGCTTTTGTTAAGACGATTGCTTTCTACTTCGTAAAGGGCTTTAAGATATTGCGCACTGCTGAAAAAAGCAAAATCTGAATATTCAAGTAGCTTTGCATAGTGTTTTAAGCAAAAACCGTTACTAGAAGCTAACATTTGCTTAAACTGATCTTCTTTATCAAAAAGTTGAGCAATAGTTTTGTAATATTTAACCATTTCTTTTTGAGTGTAATCACAAACTATGCAAGTGGTCAGCTCACTTTCAAGTGCCTTTGCTTGCTTTTTTGCCTTTCGCGTGCTATTAACAGGTTGAAATGTTTTAAATATTGTGTTCATACGAGTAGTCATTTGTAGTGAAAGGCCGAGCTTTGAGGGCATTTCATAAAGTTGCTCAAAATGTTTTAAGCAAAATCCGCGTGCATTTACTTGATGGCGTACGTCGTCATCCATGCAACCGTCGGCAAGAAGCTCGCGACATATGTTAGCTTCAACTATTTTTTCCATTTCACAAAGAGGGCAGTTGCAGTCCTTTTCAAAATGTTGAATTACGAGGCCGGTGCTAATATGATATTGCATAATACTCTCCAATCAAAAAATAACCAATTACATTGTAACACAAATATTAAAAAAAATAAAGCAAATATATAAAAAAACTTGCCTTAAAAGAGGTTTTATGATAAAATAAAAACACTATGAGAACTGAAGTAATTGATTTATATAGCTATTTTGGCTTAGAACGTAAAAAGAATGCTCGCGGATATTTAACCGTTTACTGTCGCACCGTAAGTAATGAAGTTGATTCAAAGCGCGTTCGCCCCGCAATGTTAATTATTCCGGGCGGTGGCTACGAATTCGTTTCTGAAAGAGAGGGCGAGCCCATTGCTATGGGATATTTGCAACACGGATTTAACTGCTTTTTGTTGGAATATTCTATTGCTCCCGATTTTTGCTATCCTACTCAAATACGCGAGGCGGCAATGGCTATGATATTTATTCGCGAAAATGCAAAAAAATATCAAGTAGATCCCGATCAAGTTGCCGCGGTTGGTTTTTCTGCTGGCGGTCACTTGTGTGGATGCTTGGGGGTAATGTTTAATTGTGATGAGGTGCAGGATTTGCGCAATTACGATTTTGTTCGTCCTACTGCGGTAATTTTAAGTTATCCCGTAACTATTTGCGCCGAAGAAAGTAAAACACATGGCGGATCATTTAAAAACGTTTCGGGCGGTAATGATGAATTAGCGGCTAAACTATCATTAGAAAAGTGGGTTAATTATCTCTCATCTCCGGCTTTTTTATGGCATACTTATGAGGATGATTGCGTTCCTTTATACGGCACGTTGGTTTTGGCTAATGCGTATAATGAAAATAAGGTACCCTTTGAGCTTCACGTTTTTGAAAAAGGACATCACGGCCTTTCGGTTTGTTCTGAAGAGGTTAACACTCCCAATGCAAGGGTTGGGGCGTGGTTGGGCCTTTCTGTATCTTGGCTTAAGGAACGTGGATTTAAAATCTATTCTTAATTTTAATTTTTGATTTATTTAAATTGCGAGTATTTATTTAAGCCGTAAGCTTTAATTGTTTACGGCTTAAAATATATAAAAAACTTATTAATTTTTATAGTTTTATTCACTCTATACGCGTAGAGTAAAAACTTTTATAGTTAGGCAAGCAAAGTTTTTTTAAGTGATTTTGCGTTGAGCAAAATATTAATCACGGGTTATATAAAATATTTTGTTGCTAAATTAATGTTAAAAAAATGATATATTTTTTTATTTTACACCTTTAACGGCATAAAAACGCTTGCTTTTTTTATTTTGTTTAGTTATAATAAATAAGCTGTTATTTTAAAAATATTTTGCTACTGTGGCTCAGCTGGCAGAGCAGCTGATTCGTAATCAGCAGGTCACCGGTTCAAATCCGGTCAGTAGCTCCATAAAACGACGAGGTAAAATATCCCCGTCGTTTTTTTATGTACTAAAACACAAAAGGTCGGCAAAATAGCCGACCTAATTGTGTTGTGATAAGAAAGGAATATTTGCCGTAAACGTTTTTGTTTACGTAGCGATAGGATTCAATATTAAAGATCACTAAACACTCACATTTTTTCTTATGTGAAATTAAATAAGAAAATTGTGAAAATTTTAGAATAACAAGTTAAATAAGTAAAATATTTAAGTCATATAAAAATCTTTAAAAAATAAGATAAAATCTTTAATTTTAAAAGTTTTTATGTTTGTCGTAATCGCTATTATGCACCAACGCGGTGTAGCTCGGTTAAATGCTTATGATAACGCGTAGGTAAGAAGGAACGCATAAGCTTGTCGTTTTTTCGTTCTTTAATATTAACGCTATTATAATACGTGCGCCATAGTGATTGGAAGGTTCTTTCTTGCTCACTCATTTGTAGCCAGAATGGTGAATCAACCGTTAAAATTTTACTTTCGCTTCCGTTAAACATTGCAACTTTTCCGCGACTTACGTCGTGAATTACGAATGGCATATTTTTAAAGCGTGCGGTAAAATGAGGCATGAGTAAGTCGGTTATGTCGTTATCGGGCGAAAAGCGTGCGTACATTATAGTATCGGCACATTCGCTAAAACGTACAAATCCTTTCATTCTATGAACCTCGTTGCTTACCTGTTTTACTAAATCGTAAAAATCCATTACGATCTTTTCGGAAAACTTGCCCGAAATATTTTTTCTACATTCAAAAGTGCGTCTTATATATCTAAAGATTACATCGGATTTGTTTTCGTTGCCGCTTCTAAATGCGAATTTTATATCGCTCAACGCATTAAAACCAATATAGTTATATAGGGCGGTAATAATACGCTTATTTGCTTCGTGGTCAGTTTTGATGTTGCGAACCTCTCCATCCAATAAAAGCTGTAAATCGCCGTCTGCAACTAAGTAAGGTATTTCTTTTAAAACAAAGCTGTTGTAAACACAGCTAAAAAGTCCGTCAATTGTTCCGTCAAATTTATAAGCTATCATGTTTTCCTCCTATATTTCGCCCGAAAGAACGCTACCGTTAATATTTGGCGTAGAAAATAAGGTTAATTGTTCGTTAATGGGGCTGTTGCTTTCTATTGATAGGCAGTTTTTTATTTGCATAAGGTTTTCGCTGCCGTAAAATTTGCCTTTAGCTGTAATAAAATGACTCGCGCGTTTTAACACGATTCTCATTCGCGCCAAGTCTTCAAAAGTCAAAGCGCCGTATTTTCTTGCTGCGACTATTTTGCTGGCGCCCTTAAACCCTATTCCGGGAACTCTTAATAAAATTTCGGGTGGGGCGGTATTGACCTCAATCGGAAATAAGTGCATATTTCTAAGAGCCCAAGCACATTTAGGGTCGTATTCCTGTGAAAGATTGCCGTTCTCTTCAATAATTTCTTCAGCAGTAAAGCCGTAAAATCGCATAAGCCAATCTGCTTGATAAAGCCTATGTTCACGAAGTAAACCAACGGGGGCGGTAGGCAGCATCGCATTTTTAGTATTAGTAGGAATGTAAGAAGAGTAATAAACTCTTTTTAATTTATAGTTACGATACAGCGCTTGCGACAGTCTTATTATATGCCCGTCGCTTTCAGGTGATGCGCCTACGATCATTTGAGTTGTTTGACCGGCAGGTAAAAATTTTTTAAGCCTATCTTTTTTACTTTCAATATGCTCAATTGCAACGCTTTTCATCGGAGTAATTATGCTCGTTTTACTTTTTTGCGGTGCTAAAAGCTTTAAACTTTTTTCGGTAGGAAGCTCTATGTTAAAGCTCATTCTATCAACGAACAATCCTGCTCGTGAAATCAAATTATAGTCTGCGTTCGGTATTCCTTTTAGGTGTATGTACCCGTTAAAGCGGTAAACCTTGCGTAGCTTAATTACTACGTCGAGCAAGAGTTCCATTGTGTAATTTGCCGATTTATATATGGCGGAGGAAAGGAATAGCCCTTCGATGTAATTGCGCTTATAAAAGTTGATAACCAATTCACAAATTTCATCGGGAGAAGCCGTTGCGCGAGGCAGATCGTTTGATCTGCGGTTAATGCAGTACTGACAGTCGTACGCGCATTCGTTTGAAAGTAGTATTTTTAAAAGTGAAATACATCTTCCGTCTTCTGTAAAGGAGTGGCAGATTCCCGCGTAATGTGAATTACCTATACCTCCGGGAGTGTTTTTTCTTGACGAGCCGGAAGATGAGCACGAAACGTCGTATTTAGCACTTTCTGTTAAAATGTTCAGTCTTTTTTCGTCAAGCATAAAAGCACCTTATTGGTTTATTGTAATACGATTATAACACCTATTTTTTTAAAAGTCAAACATATGTTCGCATTTTGCAAAAATAAAGAAAAAATTTTTTTGAGGCTAAAAAGGTACTAAAAGTTTGGCTAGTAGGGAATAATAACTTTAAAAATTGATTATTTAGTTAACTTTTTTATTAAAAAGAGTAAAAAA
>JAFTIY010000017.1 GCA_017456665.1 Clostridia bacterium
ATTTAGCGGAATAACAACGTTAGAAGAAGTAATACTATCTGATAAACTTACAACTATCAAAAACTATGCGTTTAGTTACTGTTCTTCACTTGAGCACATAATTATACCTAACAGTGTATTTTCGGTTGGGGAAAAGATTTTAAGTAAAACAAAATGGATGCTTACTCAGCCAAGCGGTTGTGTTATTAATAACGGTGTATTAGTTGATTATAAGTTTAGTGAAGATAAAAACGTTGTTGTACCATCAGGTGTGCGGCTCATTGCAGAGGGTGCGTTTAGTCATACAGATATTACTTCGGCTACTATACCGGATGGCGTAAAGCTAGGCGGTAGAGTGTTTTTTATGTGTAATTATTTAACAACGGTAAATTTACCAAGCGACTTAAAAAGTATACCTGAATACACTTTTTCTTGTTGCTTCGAACTAAAAGAGGTTAATTTGCCAGAAGGATTGATTTCTATAGGGCAATTCGCATTTAGCAGTTGTACGTGGTTAACAAAAATTGAATTGCCTACAACCTTGAAATATCTAGGTAGTAGCGCTTTTGCTCAAATTGGATTAACGAGTGTTACTTTAAAAAATGATCTTTCGTTAGGGGAATATGTTTTTTCGGGGTGTAATAATTTAAAAACAGTAATAGTCGATGGTATTAAAACGATTCCTAAAGGAACGTTTAGTGGTTGCGAAAATTTGAGCTCAATAACTCTAAACGAAGGCACAGAGGTTATTGAAGACGCTTTTAATAATTGCCTCTCGATAGCCGCCCTTAAATTACCGTTCTCGTTAAAGGAGTTAAACGGTACTTTTAAAAAGACTAATTTGGGAAAAATTGAATTGCCCAAAAATCTTGAAACAATAGGGGAAGAAACCTTTGCGTATTGCACTTTTTTGCACACCGTTATTTTTCCTAAAAATTTAAAAGTGATAGGAGACAAGGCGTTTATCGGTTGCACGGCATTAAGCGCAATAAAACTGCCCGAAGGTCTTGAAGCTATAGGGGATGAAGCCTTTGCGTATTGCACGCTTTTAAATGAGGTTGATTGCATTGCATTTAATAATCTCGATTCTACAATAAGGCTACAGCAAATAGGCAACGAAGCGTTTAGCGGTTGCATAGAGTTAAAGTCAATTCAATTGCCGCTATGGATAGATAATTTTGGCATAGGAGTTTTTAGCAACTGCGCGAGTTTAACCGAAGTTGGTTTGCCGCTCGATTGTGAAGCGATCGAAGAAGAAACCTTTAAGGGTTGCACTTCACTTTATCAGATTAATATGCTAAACTCAATAAAAACTATCAAGAAAAACGCGTTTGAATCAAGCGGGCTAACGAGTATAACTTTAAACGAAGGGCTAACGGAAATAGAGCCATATGCATTTAAAGACTGTGTAAACTTGGCAAATATCACGTGGCCCAAGACGTTGCAAAAGGTAGGATATAGCGCGTTTTCTGGCTGTGGATTTAAATCGTTAACGATACCCGGTTACGTACCCATAAGAAAAGGATCATATGCTTTTAGGTCATGCGAACAGCTTAATGAAGTAATTTTAGAAGGAGCTGAAGAAATACCGCAGGGAATGTTTTCGGGGTGTAAAAGCCTAACGAAAGTAGTATTGCCCGAAGGGTTAAAGAAAATAGAATCGATTGCGTTTGCGAATACCAGTATAGAGCAGATCGAATTTCCCTCAACCATACAAGTAATTGAAAGTAATGCATTTAAAGGATGTAAGATAGTTACGGTTGAACTGCCGGATGGAATAACCGATGCAAGCGGACTTGCAAAATGCGAAACGCTTATTCAAGTAACTGTTCCCGTATCGCTAACTGCAAAAATAGATCAACTAGTTATCGATAACACTTCAATAAAAATAATTAACTTTAAGGGAACTAAAGAGCAATGGGAGCAAAATATTCCCGCAGGCTTTGTTTTGCCCGATGGCGTAACGCTTAACTTTTTAGGATAAAAAAATTATTATAAAAAATCCCAATCGCTATTTTGCGGTTGGGATTTTTGCGTAAATTTATAAATATTTATTGTTTGTTTAGCGTTGATTTAACTTTTTCGCACACGTTTTCGGGAGTAAAGCCGTAGTGAGTGAATAGTTGTTTATATGGAGCAGATTCGCCAAAGCTATCAATAGCGATAATTTCGCCCTTGTCGCCTGCATATTTATGAAGGCCGAAAGAACAGCCTGCTTCAATAACTACTCTTGCCGTAACTTCTGGAGGTAAAACTGATTGTTTATATTTTTCGCTTTGGCGTTCAAATAGCTCAAAGCAGGGCATTGATACGATGCGCGTATCAATATTCATTTTATGAAGCATTTCTTTTGCTTTAAAGCAAAGCTCAACTTCGGAACCGCTAGCTAATAAAATGCAAGCGGGCGTCTTTTTTACGCTATTACTAATAATATATCCGCCTTTTGCAGCTCCTTCGTTAGAATTGTCGTATTGGGGAAGATTTTGCCTTGTAAGCACTATCGCAGTAGGTCCATCGGCGTTTAAGGCGCGAAGCCAAGCATATGCAGTTTCTTTACCGTCGGCAGGGCGGAAAACGTTTAATCCGGGAATAGAGCGTAAGCTTGCAAGTTGTTCGATGGGTTGATGGGTAGGCCCGTCTTCGCCAACGCCAATACTGTCGTGCGTTAAAACGTAAATAACTCTAGTTTTCATTAAAGCAGCAAGCCTAATAGAGTTTTTCATATAGTCGCTGAAAACAAAGAAGGTTGCACAGTAAGGAATAAGTCCGCCGTGAACTGAAATGCCGTTGCAAATAGCAGCCATTGCGTGTTCTCTTATACCAAAGTGAATATTTGAACCATTTGCATTTTCGCTTGAAAAATACTCTCTGTTTTTCATATACGATTTGTTTGAGGGCGCAAGGTCTGCGCTTCCGCCAAACAAATTGGGAACTAGATTTTCAAGCTGATTTAATACCGCAAAGCTGGTGTTTCGTGTAGCTTCGGGGCCTGTGAAGCTTTTTGCAAGCTCGTCAGCATTAATATCTATAACTTTGCCACTCATCCATTGCCTAAACTCGCGGGCTAAATCGGGATATTGCGCTTCGTAATTTTTAAACAATTGCTTCCATTCTTTTTCTGCGCGTTTACCCTTATTAATCACTCTCTTTAAGTGTGATTTTACCTCTTCTTGAACGGTAAATGGAGGATAATCATAACCTAAATTTTCTTTTAATTTAGCAGTGTTTTCTTCGCCAAGGGGAGTGCCGTGAACCTTTTCGCTGCCTTCCCAAGCAGAGCCAAATCCTATTTTTGTGTAACAAATAATTAAGCTTGGCTTTTCGGTTTGCTTTTTAGCTTTTGCAATAGCGCGCTTAAGCTCATTGATGTCGTTACCGTCTTTAACGGTAATTACGTTCCAACCTTGAGCTGCGTGGCGAGCTCCTACGTTTTCGGTAAAAGCAAGGTCGGTGTTGCCTTCAATAGTTATATTGTTTTTGTCGTAAAGAACTATTAGTTTATTTAGTTTTAAAGTGCCCGCAAGCGAAGCTGCCTCGTATTCGATGCCTTCTTGCATACAACCATCACCGCAAAGAGCGTAGGTGTAATGATCAACGATAGGGTAACCTTCGCGGTTAAATTTTGCAGCGAGATGTTTTTCAGCCATTGCCATTCCTACAGCGTTTGCAATACCTTGACCTAAAGGCCCGGTGCTAACTTCTACGCCCGGAGTAACTTTATATTCAGGATGGCCGGGGGTTATACTGCCAAATTGACGGAAGTTTTTAAGATCATCCATTTTTACGTTATAGCCAAAAAGATGCAATAACGAATATAACATCATTGAGCCGTGGCCTGCAGATAAAATGAATCTGTCTCTATTTTCAAACTTGGGGTTGCGTGGATTGAACTTTAAAAAGTTTGCAAAAAGAGTGTAAGCAATAGGAGCTGCACCAAGAGGAAGACCGGGGTGGCCTGAATTAGCTTTATCAATACCTTCGGCGGATAAAACTCTGATGGTGTTAACCGTTAATTGTTTTACGTCCATACTTTGTGTACCTTTCCTTAATTGATAGTTTTAGTATAACATCAAAAATCAACTTTTGCAAGAAAATTAGTACCTTTACATTATTTTTATTTAAATTATAGTAGTTTTCATCATTTTAACACAAAAAATGTATTGTGAAAATACAAAATTATGCTGTTACACAAAACTTTCATAAAATAATAAAATGGCGCTAAACACTTTACTTTTTATTTATTTTTATATATAATATATATTGTA
>JAFTIY010000018.1 GCA_017456665.1 Clostridia bacterium
GTGGGAATTTCGATTAGGTCTTTGCCAAAAAATCCGCTTAAATCTTTTGCAAACATCTTATCGCCCATAAGATAGCGGCCGTTGCGGTCTTTATAAACGTTTCCGCTTTCTTCAAATAAATTTTTATTTTGGGCGTAGCATTTTAATCCGGTGGCGTAAAGGGGTGTGGCAAAGCAATTTTTTTCATATTCTAAAACTTGCAAAATATCATTTTGCATTGTAGTAAAGCTATCTGTTCCAACACTTCCCGAAAAGCGCTGGCAAAATTGCATGCCGTTAAACCAAATTCTTCTTGCCAAAACGCGGTAACGGTCGTCTGAAGTGAGCTTTAACAGCGCAAGGCAAAGTTCAAGCGCGCCTGCTGTTGCGTGCGGTGACGTTTTGCTTTTATCGTTAAAAGAGGCCGCCGCGCAGTAGTTTATGCTTTGAGCAAGAACGCTATAGTTGTCAAAAAGCCCGGCTATAACGTCGTTAACAGCTGTTTTTGCAGTAAAACTTGCATAAAGTGCAAGCCCGTTTGCGCACTGTAAATAATCAAAAGTATCGTCTTTTATGTTATAAACGTCAACTTTATTTATAAGGGATAAAAGGCATTCGAAAGGCTTAAAGCAGCTTTCATCTTTTGTGAGCAAAAGATACTCGCCAAGCCCGTTTAAGCAAGCAAATGAGTAAAAGGGCGCTTTATCTTCGCTTAGAGAGGATTGCTCAAACTGTTGGGCTGCGCCTGAAATCAAGTAACTTTTAAGAAAGGAAATAGTTTGATCGTAGGAGCTATCGTTGGAGGTTTTTTTATACGCGCAAAAAGCCTTTAGGGCAAGGCCGTAAAGGTTAATAAGGCTATCTCCGTCTCCTCCCGTGATTTTATTAACGTTGGCGTTTAACAATTGAGCGGTTTTGCTCGCATTTTGGCAGTTTTTGCCACTTGCGAAAAAATGGCTGCATTGGCCTATGAGTAGAGCGGCTGCATTTTTTGTGCGCTCGTAAAGGCTAACGCCTGCGGGTTTGAGCAAATTGTCGTCCAGCTGTGAATAGTTTTTTGCGATCTTTTTAGCGTATTTCATAGTAATTAACTCTTATACAATAATTATATATTTTAACTTAACTTTTGTCAACGCTATTTTACGCTTTTAGCTTCGGTCAATTAAAAGCAGTTAAAACTAATTGAATAAGCGCGCTTTTCGTTTGTTAAATCGGTTGAAAATAACGGTACAAAGTGGTATAATAAAAATATGTTAAAGCTTCGCGATTACCAACAGGATTGCGTAGATGCAATCAACAATATGCAAAATGGAAGCGCTCTCGTTTCGATGGCTACCGGATTGGGCAAAACGGTGGTCTTTTCGCGCATACGGTCGCAAGGCAGAGTGCTTATTATTTCTCATCGCGAAGAACTGGTTAATCAACCTATAAAATATTACGAATGCCCGTGCGGAATAGAGCAAGGCGTTCAGATTAGTAAGGGCGAAAAAGTTGTTTCTGCCAGCGTGCAGTCGCTAGTAAGAAGGCTTGATAAATTTAAGCCTACCGAATTCGACGTGATAATTACCGACGAAGCCCATCACGCCGCTGCCCCCAGCTACAAAAAAATTTACGCCTATTTTAAACCGCGCTTACACGTGGGCTTTACCGCAACTCCCAACCGCGGAGATAAGGTGAGGCTAGACGACGTTTTTGAAAAAATAATATTCCAGCGCGATTTAAAGTGGGGCATAGAGCATAATTGGCTTACGGATATAAACTGCTTAAGGGTAAACGTAAGCTACGATTTGCGCAAGGTTGCTCGCAGAATGGGCGATTTTGCCGTGGGCGAGCTCGATAAGCAGGTAAATACTCAGCTTGCAAATGCCGAAATTGCCAAAGTTTATAAAGAATACGCGCGCGGTCAAACCCTTATTTTTGCAACGTCGGTTGAGCATGCCGAAAATATAGCCGCTTTAATAGACGGTGCTGTGGCTGTAAGTCAAAAAACGCCAAACAGAAAGCAAATTATTGCCGATTTTACCGCACGAAAAATTCCGTGTATCGTAAACTGTATGATATTTACTGAGGGTACGGATATGCCCTTGATCGAAACGATTATTATCGCTCGCCCCACGCAAAACCCATCTCTTTATGCGCAAATGGTCGGAAGGGGATTAAGAAAGTACGAGGGTAAGCGTTATTTAACCCTTATCGATTGCGTAGGTGTTACCGGTAAGCTTGATATTTGTACTGCGCCTTCATTGATGGGGCTAGATATGACTGAAGTTCCCGATTATCGCAAGGGCAAGGTTCAGGGAATGCTTACCAATATGCAGCAAATTATTGAGGATGCGTGCGATTGTGTTGAAAGTTGGGTGCTTAACGTTAACGCGGTAAGATTATTTGCCGAGCAGCAGGGAGTGCGCACCTATCGCATAAATTGGGTAAAAAAGAGCAACGGCGATTTGGTTTATCAATTTTCCTGCGGGGACAGAATTGGAATAAAAGCAATTGACGAGCTAGGCAACACCTTCGTTATGCGCTATTATTTTGACGACAAAAAGGGAGATTTTGTTTATTGGCGCTCAGATTGGGTTAAGCTTCAAAAGGCGCTCGATATTGCAAACGATTATTTTTGCCGAGTGTATGAAAGTGAGCGAAGTTTTTGGGATTTGGGCGAATACTTTACTTGGCAATTCAAGCCTGCAACAGAAAGTCAAATAAAATACATCAAAAGCAAACTTTCAAAATCTGAGTGGGATGAGTTTAATAAAAGAGAAACTCTTTCAAAGGGAGATGCAACTCAAATAATAAGCGCTCTTAAGGTGCGAAATCTTAAAAAAGAGGATTTGTACCGAATGCACAAAAAGTTTGCAGAGCAAAAGGCAAAAGAGCAAGAAGAAAGGGCGGCTTATGCTCGCTTGAAAATTCGCTACTGTTTTGACGAAAACAAGCATTCAAAAAAGCTATATGCAATAAAGCATCCAACCGATTTGGTTATTACTAATAGCTGGGATATGGCGCAAGATATAATACTTGCTTTAAACCAAAGCGGAACGGAGTGTAAATACAAGAGCTTTTATACCGTTGACGAGGCTCGAGAGTATTTGCGCGCCTAACCGAAACTACGCGTTAATCGTGCTATAGCCTAACTTTTTTAGCTTTTAAATTAAAATTAACTTATAAAAAAAAATTAATCGTTTAAAACCGTTTGTACGTTTTAGTATATAATGCGGTTAATAAATGAGCTTTACCGATAAGTAAAATTTTTACTTTTTGATAGAGCTCTTTTTTATTATTGTTTTTTATAAAAAAAGAGCAAAAAATATGTTATAAGTACAACTTATGGTACGTATAAGTAATTATTATAGGTAAAAAGCGTAATTTTTTGCGTATATAGTGCATAAAACTTGACAAAATCAAAAAAAGATATATAATAAGTAGCATAGAGTGGAAAAGTAGAGTTTATCAAATTAACGTTTTGATACACTGTATATAAAAATACTAGGTAGGTTAAATTATGAAACGTAGCAAATTATTAGTAATTTTAGCGGTTTGTATGCTTCTTTCTCTTTCTTCGCTCGTAGCTTGTTCGGGTAACCATTTTCACGCTTACGGCAATTGGGAAATCGCTGCGGAATCAGCTGAAGCTGAAACTGTAACCGCAATCCGTTCTTGTGAATGTGGCGTTAGCGAAAGCAGAGAGCTTCCCGCATTTACCGATGCTGAATTTTGGGCTCTTGAAAGCGCACAAAACGACCATTTCCAAGCAGGATATAAAATATTCACTTGCGTTTACGGTCAAATCCGTTTTGATTATGCAATCATTGAAACTCAGTTTGGCGACTGGTTTATTGCACAAGATCCTGATCTAGAAAACACCGGCGTTTACAAAAGAGAGTGCGCTTGTTGTGATTTAGAAGAAACTGAAACCATTCCCGCTTTAAGCGATACTATTTGTTGGACTATTACTGAAGAAGTTCAAAATTCACACCTTGCTGCAGGTCACATCACCTATTCTTCTGAATACGGCCAAGTAGTAATCGATCTTCCTCAAATTATGGAACATAATTACGATGGTACTTATGTAATCATCGCTGGCAACGAGCCTACTTTAACCGAAACCGGTTTAGCAAAAGGCAAGTGCGAATGTGGCGAAGAAGATGAAATCGTAGTTCCCGCTTTACAAGATGAAAGCTGCTGGAATTGCATTTACTACGTAGTTCCCAACGCTGAAAAAGAAACCGACGGTAAGGCTATTTACGAATCTGTTTTCGGCAGAATCGAAATTCGTATTCCTTGGCAAGCATAATAAAAATTGTAACGTAATAATTAAGAGCGACTTCGTTCGCTCTTTTTTAATGCTAAAAGTGCGGTTAATTAAGCTATAGGGTAGCTTATTAGGGCTTTTTATAACAGATTAAGCCCCTTTTAATTTTTAAAAAACGAATAAATGACAAGAGGGTGTTAAAAAGAAATTGACAACGGTCGTCGGTATGAATATAATAATAAAGAAGCTTAACAAAATTCACTTTTTTTTAAGCAATCGAATAGGAGTATAATATGCCGAACGCAAAAAAAATTCAGTGCGACAAAATAGGCAACACGCCTCTTGTTTTTTTAGATAAAATAAAGCAGTCGTTTAATCTTGAGGCAAATATTTACGCCAAGATAGAAAGTTTTAATCCCGCAGGCTCTATAAAAGATAGGGCGGCTGTTGCCTTAATAGAAGAGGGTGAAAAGAGTGGCGCGCTTAAACCGGGCGGCACTATAGTCGAGGCAACCTCGGGTAATACGGGAATAGCGCTTGCGGCGGTTGGCGTTGCAAAGGGTTACCGCGTTATTATCGTTATGCCAAACAGTATGAGTAAAGAGCGCCGTGATTTAATAACGTCTTACGGGGCAGAATTGGTTCTCACCGATGGAAATCTTGGTATGCAAGGCGCTATTGATATGGCTAATGAAATTTCAAAAAGCACTCAAAATTGTTATCAGCCCAAGCAATTTGAAAACGAGGCTAATTCGCTCGCGCACTATTTAACTACCGGGCCTGAAATTTACCGCGATTTAAACGGTAGGGTAGACGTTTTTATAAGCGCCATAGGAACGGGCGGAACGGTTAGCGGAACGGGAGAGTTTTTAAGGGAGAAAAATAGCAATATAGAAATATTTGGCGTAGAACCTGCGTCAAGTGCCGTAATTTCGGGTAAAAATGCAGGTAAGCACGCAATTCAAGGTATAGGAGCAGGCTTTATTCCCAAAATTTTAAAAACGCAATTATTAAGCGGAGTTATTTGCGTAACCGATGAGCAGGCCTTTGAATATGCAAGGCTGGTAAGGGATAAGCAAAATATAGCGGTGGGGATTTCTTCAGGCGCGGCTCTTTTTGCAACGTTACAAATAGCAAAGCAAAAAAAATATAAGGATAAAAACATAGTAGTAATTTTTCCCGATGGGGCGGATAGATATGCTTCCACTCCGCTGTTTGATTAGTAATTACAAATAAAAAATACAGGAGAATTTATGGCTCACAGATTAGAAAATCAAATAAACGAGCTTTTAGAGAGCGTTATTAGCGATTACGAAAAGGGCAGAGATATCGATAATTTAAACGATTGCCCACCTCCCAATAAAGAAGAGGTTATTAAAACGGTAGATAAAATTAAAAATATTTTATTTTCGGGATATTATAAAAGCAAAAATCACCGTTCGTATACGGCAAGAAGTAAATTAGCTGCTCAAACGGAAGAGATCTTATATAATTTGAGTAAGCAAATAGCCAACGTGTTTAGATATTTGCCACAAAATGCAGGGGCAACCGAAGAACAGCTTTGCGAACAGGGCGAAAATATTGCCCTTGAATTTTTAAAAAAAATTCCCGCCGTTCGCGAAATGCTTCAAAACGATTTGCAAGCTGCCTTTGATGGAGATCCCGCTGCCTTTAACAAAGCAGAAATTATTTCTACCTATCCCGGTTTTTTTGCAATTACCGTTTATCGCATGGCTCACGAGCTTTATCTTTTAGGCGTTCCGCTAATTCCTAGAATGATGACCGAATACGCGCACACTCAAACAGGGGTAGATATTCACCCCGGTGCAACTATTGGCAAATCATTTTTTATTGACCACGGAACGGGCACCGTTATAGGCGAAACTGCAATTATCGGCAACAACGTAAAGGTTTATCAAGGTGTTACTATCGGCGCACTTTCTACTCTTGGCGGTCAAAAATTGCGCGGTACAAAGCGCCATCCCACTATTGAAGATAACGTTACAATTTACGCCGGCGCTACCATTTTAGGGGGCGAAACAGTAATTGGTAAAAACTGTATTATCGGTGGCGGAGTATTTATTACATCGTCTATTGCCGAAAACAAAAAGGTTTTGGGCAAATACAGTAAAGTAGAGTATTTGCAAAGCTCTGATGATGAGGATTAAAAAATTAACCGTTTGGCGCAGTATAGCCAAAATTAAAAGTTATTAACGAAGGGCTACGCCTTCGTTAATTTTTTACTCTAAATAGCCGTTAATCAACTTATAGGCAGGTTTTTTGCTTTTTTATACTTTAAAATAAGCCTACTAATGCAATTTATTTTAAATTATAATATAGCTAATGCGTAAAGGCCTACGCCTTTTTATGATAGAAAACAGATACGCGTATTTTAGAATGGAGTTTAAATGGTAATAAAAAATATAAAAACAAAAAGCGGATTTTTTAAAATCCGCTTTTAAATTGCGTTAATCGACCTATAGGCACACTTTTACTACTTGCGTATAATTATTAAATAGGTAAAATCTTGTTTTTTTAACGCGTAAAAATTAATTATTTTAACTGTTATAATCGGTTAATTTACGGTTGCTTTTTGTTATGCTTAAAACTATTATTGGTTGATTTTTTACTAAAATGAGTTTTATCTTGAGCTTTTTTGCCTCCAGCTTTATAAAAATTATTAGTATTGGGCGATTGGTTTGCTTTTGGCAAATTGTCGCTAACCAAACAGTTTTTACCCCTTCCTATAAGGTCGTATCTTCCCGCTTTTTTTAGTGCAGAAAGCACTATTTGCTTGTTTTCGGGGCGGAAGTATTGAAGCAAAGCGCGTTGCTCTGCTTTTTCTTCTGCGCTTTTAGGAACGTAAATTTTTTCCATGGTATACGGGTCTAACCCGGTATAAAACATACAGGTAGAAACCGTGCCCGGGGTTGGATAAAAATCCTGCACTTGCTCAGGGCGAAGGTTTTCGCTTTTTAAAAACAGAGCAAGCTCAATAGCGTCGTTTAAAGTGCTGCCCGGGTGTGACGACATTAAATAGGGTACTAAAAATTGTTTTTTATTTACTGCGGCAGTAAGCTCGTAAAAGCGCTTTTTAAATCTTTTATACACGCTAATATTTGGCTTACCCATGCGTTTTAAAACGTTTTCGGAGCAGTGCTCTGGCGCTACTTTTAGCTGGCCCGAAACGTGATGCTCAACCAGCTCTTTAAAAAAGCTTTCGTCTTTATCGGCTATTAAATAATCAAATCTTATCCCCGAGCGAATAAATACTTTTTTAACTTTAGGCAATTTTCTAAGTTCGCGCAAAAGCTGTAAATAGTCGCTGTGATCAACTTTAACCGATGGGCAAATTTGTGGCGCAAGGCACTTTTTACCCGCGCACGTACCCCGTTTTTCTTGACCATCGCACGATGGAGCTCTAAAATTTGCCGTTGGGCCGCCTACGTCGTGAACGTACCCTTTAAAGTCGGGCATTTTAGTAATTTTTATTGCTTCGTCGATAACAGACTGATGACTGCGCACGCTGATCTTTCTGCCTTGATGGTATGCCAAAGAGCAAAAGTTGCACGCGCCGTAGCAGCCTCGGTTGTGTATTATCGAAAATTTAACCTCTTCAATACCGGGAACGCCCCCCAGCTCGTTATAACTTGGGTGATAATCGCGCATAAAGGGAAGGGCGTAAACCGCGTCCATTTCTTCTGTGGTAAGAACGGGAGTGGGCGGGTTTTGAACTACTATTTTATCGCCGTGGCGCTGAATAACCGTTTTACCTCTAACGTCGTCGTGCTCGTCTTGCTGAATGCGGCACGCTTTTGCGTAATCTTTTTTGCCTTGCTCTGTATTTGCCGAAACGGCTTCAAACGAAGGGCATTCTTTGCACGGGCCTGCTTTATAATCGGTGGTTTTTACCGCATAGCAAGTGCCACGTATATCTTTAAGCTCACTAATTTGCTTTCCGCTGTTTAATTGGTTAGCTATTTCAACTACGTGCTTTTCGCCCATGCCGTACATTAAAAGGTCGGCTTCGCTGTCTATTAAAATAGATGGGCGAACCCTGTTATCCCAATAATCGTAATGAGCGAATCTGCGAAGAGAGGCTTCAAGCCCGCCTATTGCAATTGCAACACTTCCAAAATATTTGCGCAAGGCCTTACAGTAGGCTATAACCGCTCTATCCGGTCTTGCGCCTGCTTTGCCGCCTGCGGTATAAGCGTCGTCACTTCTTTTTTTCTTTGCTGCAGTATAGTGTGCAACCATTGAATCTATATTTCCGCCGTTTACTAAAAACGCAAGGCGCGGCGCGCCGAAGGTTCGGTAATCGCTTTCGGTTTTAGGTTGCGATAAAATGCAAACCTTATAGCCCTTGCTTTCGAGAACTCGCGAAATTATTGCCGTGCCAAACGACGGGTGGTCTACGTACGCATCACCCGTAACCAATATAAAATCTGCCTGTTCCCAGCCATTGTTGAGCATTTCTTTTTTAGTAAGAGGTAAAAATGGCATAAAATCTCTCCTAATCATACTACGAAAACATTATAGCAAATAGCAAATAAAAAATCAACCGTATGTTAATAGAGTAAGCAACAATCTTTTTTGCCAATAAAAAAGTTTTATATAAATATGCGTGTTAATCAACTTATAGGCCTGCTTTTTTGTAAAAATCCTTGACAATTACTTTTGGTTGGGTTACAATATTAATACCTTTTGTTAATGGGAGTTATACATGCAAACTAAATTAATCATTCATCCCGACGAAATGAGTAAGCAGTGGGTAGACGTAGCTAAAAAAAATAATATTGACGTAATTGGAATTCATTCGGTTGGTAACGTAAACGCACATATTAATTTGAAAAACGATTTGGATTTGTTTCAAACTAAGCAGTATAAAAGCGCGGTTGATTACGCTAATTTAAGTGGAATAAAGGTAGAATATGAAATACACGCCGTAAGTTATTTGCTGCCTCGCGAGTTATTTTTAACTCATCCCGAATATTTTAGAGCAGATGAAAATGGTGTTCGTATGCAAAACTTAAACTTTTGCGCAAGCAACGCAGAAGCGCTTGAGATTATTGCAAACAACGCCGTAACTCTTGCCGAAAAGCTTTACGGGAGCACGAATAATTACTTTTTTTGGACTGATGATATAAAAAACAGCTACTGTAAATGCGAAAAATGTAAAAATTTTTCTCCGTCTGATCAAAACTTGATTTTGATGAATGCTATAATAAAGAAAATGAGAGAAAAAGATAAAAATGCAAAAATAGCATTTTTAGCATATTACGATACCGTTAACTTGCCCAAAAAAGTAACCCCCGAAAAGGGAGTTTTTCTTGAATATGCTCCTTACGAAAGAGATTTATACGCTCCTGCAAGTGCAGTGGGAGAAAAAGAGGTTGAGTTAATAAAAAAACTAATTGAATTTTTTGGTAAAGAAAATTCTTGTGTTTTAGAATATTGGTACGATAACTCTTATTTTTCAGGCTATAAAAAACCGCCTAAAAAACTTGTGGTAAACAACTCTATCATTAAAGAAGACGTGCAATTTTATTTAAACCTAGGCTTCGAAAACGTTTCTTCTTTTGCATGTTTTTTAGGCCAAGATTATAGGGAGTTGTATGGGGAGCCGGATTTTTCTGCTCTTAAAAAATAAGGCCTATATACATCGTTATTGTCACAAAAAGTGCGTTTTTTTCGGGTTGTTTACGCCATAGTAAACGTCCCCTCAAAAATACTCCTTGTTTGTGCCACTAACTCGCATCTAGGCCTTATTTTAAATAATAATGGCTTGAGTTGAATTATCCACAAAAAGTGTGTTTTTTTCTAGTTGTTTACGCCATAGTAAACGTCCCCTCAAAAATACTCCTTGTTTGTGCCACTAACTCGCATCTAGGCCTTATTTTAAACATTAAAAGGGCAGTTTATATAATTTGATATTTGTATATAAAAGTGAGATAAGACTCTAATATGCTTGAGTTGAAAGTGCCGTTAATCCACTTATAACCCCACTTTTTATTAAATGGGTTAACTTGATATAAAGCGTTGACAAACGTTTATGCGTATGATATAATTAAATGCGGAGGGAATGGGATATGAAATTGATTGATGAAATTATGAACGAAAAAAACGCGCGTAGCGAAGCCGCGGCTGAAAAAGAGAGGCTTGAGCTTGAAAAAGAGCGCGTTGAAAAAGAGCTTGCCATAAAAGAAGCTGAAATTAAAAGAGAAAATAACAAAGTGAAGTTTGAAAATCTAAAAAAAGATCTTTCAAACGGCATAGTTCCAGAAGAATGGGAGGCTATTTATCAAAGATTTGCAGTAAGAATTAAGGATGAATTGATAAATAACGCAAAAACTCGTTTTTATCTTGAGGAGGAAACTACTGAAGAATATTACAATTTAAAGGTAAGTGTTTGCAGCGAAGGTCAAAGCGAAAAAGAACTTATGAACGAATACTTAACCAACCGCTTAAAAGAAGATGGGTTTTACGCTTGTTCATTTTGTTTATCTAAAATAGAAGAGAGATACGCTCTTCCTTCAGATTATGAAAAGCAAAAAAGTATTCAAGAAGAATATGATGAAGATGCGCGCAGAAAAAATGATGAAATCGAACTCGAATGGTTTTCTGATTATTTAGACGGGGAGGAACAAAGCCGTTATCCAAGATACGTTACAGCAAAAGTTGCACCTCTCATTTGTTCGGGCATAAAGTACGTTTATAAGATCGTATGCGAGGGCTCAACTGAATCCGATGCCGTTCTCGAATTAGACTACGTCAATATTAAACCGCCTAAAAAGCTTTTTTTAACCGCAATAATAACTTCTGTATTTTTTAACGTATTTGATATTATTTGTTTATTTTCAAACAAATTGCAATATCCCTTCTTTTTATTTCATCTTACGGGAATCGTAACGGCGATTGCCTTATGGCAGTTTATTTCTTTTATTTACTACGTAAAAAGAGTTTGTAAAAAATATCGCGGCTTTAAACGTGTTGCATATGCAGTTTTATTGTTGCTTTGTATGCTGATTTTTGCAGCAATAGTTGTATTTCAGTTTATTCTTTGTCTTGCGGCAGTAGATACGATGTTACAGTGATTATAGCCTCTATAGCGCGTTAACTGTGCTATAGAGGTTTTTTTATTTAATAATGATTGACAATATAAATAAAAAAGAATATAATTTGTGTATCAATAAGAGGAAAGTAGTTATGTGTTTATTTTTTGGCAAAAAAAAATATCCCGAAAAGGCAAAGTATAAAAAAGGGGATTACGTAAATTTTAGGTATCGCGATGATTTGTATTTTGGTTATATTTACGATGCGAGCGTAAATGCGCAAGGGGAGGTTTTATACGTAATTCAAATAGCAGGGCAGTGCCCGGCTTTTATACGCGACTATAAAGAAAAAGACGTTATCGGGCTAAAAACAAAATAACTTTAAAAGCGCGTTAATCGCGTTATAGGCTACTTTTTATTTAAATTTTGGAGAGTGAAAGCTAAAAATGAGCAAGTGCAACCTAAACTATAAACGAACTAAATTTGCTTGCTATTCGGCATATTTTACAATGTCGACGATATTTTGCGTACCTCCGTTGCTTTTTGTTACTTTTCGCGAAGAGTTCGGAATATCTTACACTTTACTTGGTACGCTAGTGTTAACTAATTTTTGTACGCAACTTGCCGTAGATTTAATTTTTACCTTTTTTTCAAAGTATTTTAACACGAAAAGGGTTGTAAAAACGATGCCTCTATTAACTTCGTTGGGGCTTATGGTATACGCTCTTATTCCAACGTTTTTTTCAAAATACGCATATTTTGGTTTGCTTATAGGAACTGTTTTGTTTTCGGTTTCGGCAGGGCTATCGGAGGTTTTATTAAGTCCTACAATAGCGGCAATACCTTCTGATAATCCCCAGCGTGATATGAGCACCCTTCATTCTCTTTACGCCTTTGGCGTGTTTACAATGGTTGTAATAAGTACGTTGTTTTTAAAAATATTTGGAAATGATAACTGGGCGTATTTAATAATTTTTTTAGCGTTGCTTCCTATAATTTCGAGCGTGTTATTTGCTTTTTCACCAATGCCCAACGCTCTTAAAAGTCAAGGTATAGGTGGATTAACTGCTACTAGAAGCAGTTTAAAAGGGATTGCGCTTTGCGCTTTTTGTATATTTTTCGGAAGCTGTGCCGAAAACGTAATGAGTAACTGGATTTCAAGCTATATCGAAAATGCCTTGCAAATTGATAAGGCTTTAGGCGACGTTTTAGGGGTTGCGGGGTTTGCTGTGCTTTTAGGCATTGCCAGAATTACTTACGCAAAAATAGGTAAAAATATTATAGGTATTTTGCTTGTTGGAATGATTGGCGCTTCGGTGTGTTACCTCGTTGCAAGCCTTATCTTTAATACCTTTTTATCATTCATAGCGTGCGTTCTAACCGGACTGTTTACCGCTATGCTTTGGCCCGGAACACTTATAATGATGGAAGAAAAAGTGCCCGGAGTGGGCGTTGCGGCGTATGCGCTTATGGCGTCTAGCGGTGATTTGGGTGCGGCGATTGCCCCTCAACTTACCGGGCTTGTTGTAGACGGCGTTTCGGCTAGTTCCTTTGCCACTTCACTTTCGCAAAAGATGGGTGTTTCGGTAGAACAAATAGGCTTAAGGGCGGGAATGTTGGTCAACTGTATCTTTCCGATTTTAGGTGCGGTTACCGTAGTGATTGCAATTAAATATTTTAAAAAAACGGTGCAAAGATAAAAAAATAATCGAGTGTAAATTAAAAACAAAAAACAAATCAAAAGTGGTTTAATCGCGTTATAGGCCCACTAATTAAAGGAAAAATATTATGAAAAAACAAAAAGGATTAAAAATTTTTGGTATTATAGTATTAGCAGTAGCGTTGTTTTTCGTTATAATAAACATAATACCGCCCAAACAGAACGTTGAAAATAATCCCTTTAGATTAAAAGAGGGGCAGAAAACGATGATTGCCGCTCATCGCGGTGGCAGTATAAACAATCCCGAAAATACTGTGCTTGCCTTTACCGAAGCGGTGAAAACCATTGAGGTTGACGTTTTAGAGGGGGATCTTTATCTTACCAAAGACGGATATTTAGTTTATAATCACGACAGCTATATTGATAGAACGTGCAACGTTAACGGAGATATAAGTTTGAATGAGGTTGAAACCCTTTGCGAAGATAAAAACAACCGACACTATATTGAAAATTATACACTTGCTGAGCTTAAGCAGTTTAATTTTGGCTATTATTTTAAAGATGAAAAGGGCGAGCGCATCTATAAAAATGCACAAAACGTTGCCGAGCAGGGATTGCAAATTGCAACGGTTGACCAAGTTTTTGAGCTTTTTTATCAATCTCATCCAAATTTGCTGTTCATTATAGAAATTAAAAACAGTGGAGAAAGGGGTAGAGAGGCAAGCCGTATTTTAGCAAATTTACTCGAGGAGTATCCAAATTATAAGGATCAGGTGGCTGTAAGTTCATTTAACGACGAGGTTGCCGACGAATTTAAAAGTGAATATCCTGAGCTTTTGCGAGGAGCTCCGCTAGGTACGGCCGCAAAATTTATTTTAACTCATTATTTAGGGGTGAATATTTTTTACAACAATGATTTTGCTTGCTTGCAAATTCCCACCTCTTACGACGTTGGAGTAGAAATTCCGCTCGTAAGCAAAGGCATAATAAGGCGAGCTCACCGCCGAAATATAGCCGTTCAGTATTGGACTATTAACGACGCGGACGAAATGCGTATGCTCATAGAACTAGGCGCCGACTGCATTATGACCGATAATCCAAAATTGTTAAAGGAAGTTTTAGAAGAATATAAATAAACGAAAAATTAGAACATCGCTTTTGACTCTTTGAAAAATATAAATATTTGGTAAACTTTCGTTTACTAAAAAACAGAGAGAAGAATTATTTAGGCGGTAAAGATATAGATAACGGGAGATTTTTATGGTTAACGGTTTACGGGAGGATGAAGTAAATCAAGCAAGTGTAAAAAAAGAAATTTGTGCAATGGCCGTGGTTTTATTTAACGACAAAATTTTAACTACTAATGAAATAATATACGAAAGAGAGATATTATCCTTACCAAAGGGGCATAAGGAAAAAAACGAGAATATAATCAAAACGGCAATAAGAGAATGCTTTGAAGAAACTAATATTGTACTTTGTGAAAGTGATCTTGTAAAAAAATTGCCCCCATATTCTTACGAATTTTTAGCGCCCAACAAAATTTTGATTAAAAAAACCGTTTATCCATTTCTTTTTAGAGTTTACAGCGGGGGAAACCCACTCAATAAAGAAAAAAGAATAACGATGGTTCAATGGATGAACGTTGAGGAATTTTTAGAAAAATGCCCGCACGAAAGCGTAAAGAAAACTGTTAAAGAAGCTTTAAAATAAGGCTAAAAACTGTTTTAAAGATTAATAAATAAACTAACAGAAAGTAAGTGGCTTTTTATGTGTAAATTGTGCTTTAATCGCGCTATACGCCGGTTTTTAATAAAAAAAGTGTTGATTTTTATCAACACTTTTTTGCATTTTTTGTAGTTGTAAATGGTTAAACTTATTTTAAAAACACGCCGTTTTCTAAACAGGGCATTACCGAGTGCTCAATCATATCTTCTATTTGATCGTCGCTCATGTTTTCAAACATGGCTTTGAGCCCCAAAAAGTTAGAAATACCCATCAACATATACGCAACGGTAGAATAGTCGCTTGCGCGTACCTCTTCACCCTCGCCCGTTAGTGCGCGAATATAGCTTTTTGCGAACGATTCGTAATAGTCTGAAAACATTTTGTGGTCGATTGAAAGACTTCCCCAAATAATATTATATACGTTAGGGGTTTTTACAACGTAGCGAATAAAGCTTTTAATTCCTTCTTTTTCTTTTTCACGGCGGGTAGTGCAGCCCGCTATACTTGATGCAAGGTTTTGTTTGATTTCGCTTTTATATTTTGCCATTAAATACTTGTATATATCGGCCTTGCTATCGAAGTAAATATAAAAAGTACCAACTGCCGTTTTTGCCTTTTTGCAGATATCTGAAATAGACGTTTGATAAAATCCTTCTTTAACGAACAGCTCCACCGCCGCCTCTACGATGGTATTCATTTTCATCATTCCGTGGCTAGTTTTTGGATTGTTAACACCCTCAACCTTAAGCTGTTTACCAGACATCGTTTTACTCCTAAAAAAATTATGTTACATTATATCATAAAAAAAAGCTCTTTGCAACAATTTTTTAAAAATAAAGTTTGAATTTGTATATTTTTTTAAATAACTGCAAAAATTTGAAATATTTGTATATTATTGGCAAATTTTTTTTCAAATACCTATTGACAAGAGGTAAAAAATGGTATATAATGATTTTGTAATAAATATGAACATTATTCATATTTATCAAAATCCCCAAAATTTCAAATATAAAATTAACGCAAACTTCTGCTTAATTAAGCTGTTTTTTTGAGGCAGAAGTTAAATTTATTCGCGTGCGAGTGCGCGATTGCGCGGCTGAAAAATTATAGTGATTTTGTAATAGGGTAAAATTAAAAATTAGTTACAATTCAAGTTGTACACGGAGGATATATTATGACGTTTAACGAGTTAAAAATCGGTCAAAAGGCCAGCGTTCAAAAAACCTTTACCGCTGCAGACGTAACTGCGTTTGCCGGCATAAGCACAGACGTAAATCCCATTCATATGAGTGACGGATACGCTAAAAATACTGTGTTTGGCAAAAGAATAGTACACGGCATATTGACTTCGGGCTTAATTTCTGCCGTACTTGCAAATAAGTTACCGGGCCCCGGAACAATTTATTTGGGGCAAGAGTTGCGTTTTACCGCTCCCGTATATTTGGGTGACGATATAACTGCTGAGGTAGAGGTTGCAGAATTGAGAGAGGATAAAAAGATCGTTAAATTGAACACTACTTGTTACAATCAGGACGGAAAAACGGTTATTACCGGAATGGCAACCGTTAAGTTCGACTGTTAATCGGAGGATATATGGCTAACTTTAAGCACACTTTATTCGAACAAATGATTAAAGACTTTGCCGAAACCGAGGTTAAACCGTTGGCTCAAGAGGTTGACGAGCAAGAGGTTTTTCCCGCTGAAACGGTTGAAAAAATGGCAAAGAGCGGAATTATGGGAATTATCGTTCCCAAACAGTACGGCGGGGCAGGCGGAGATTACAATATGTATATTTACGCCGTTGAAGAGCTTTCAAAGCATTGCGCAACCACAGGCGTTATTTTATCTGCGCACACTTCCCTTTGCCAAGCTCCCATTTTAGAGTACGGCACAGAGGAGCAAAAGCAAAAATATTTACCCGATTTAGCATCCGGCAAAAAAATTGGTGCATTCGGCCTTACAGAACCCAATGCGGGAACTGATGCAAGCAATCAGCAAACCGTTGCAGTTGAAAAAGAGGATCACTACCTTTTAAACGGCAGCAAGATTTTTATAACCAACGCGGGCTATGCCTCAACGTATATAATAATCGCCGTAACCGGCAAAGGACCTAAAGGGCCCGAAATGTCGGCGTTTATAGTTGAAAGCGCTTTTGAAGGGTTTACCATCGGTAAAAAAGAGAAAAAGATGGGTATTCGCGGTTCTTCTACCTGCGAGCTTATATTTGAAAACGTAAAAGTTCCTAAAGAAAATTTACTTGGCAAGCGTGGCGATGGCTTTAAAATTGCAATGAAAACGTTAGACGGCGGTCGTATCGGTATTGCAGCGCAAGCACTTGGAATTGCGGAGGGTGCGTTAGACACTACGGTAGCCTACGTTAAGAGCAGAAAACAGTTCGGTAAGCCCATTTCGGCATTCCAAAACACACAATTCGTTCTTGCAGATCTTTCTACCAAGATTGCTGCGGCAAGACTTTTGGTTTATGCGGCGGTAGCTGCAAAGCAAAATAAAGAGCCCACGCTTTCTGTTAAAGCGGCGCAAGCAAAGCTGTTTGCTGCAGAAACGGCAATGGAGGTTACCACTAAGGCGGTTCAGCTTCACGGCGGATACGGATACACGCGTGAGTACCCCGTAGAAAGAATGATGCGCGACGCTAAGATAACCGAAATTTACGAAGGCACGAGCGAAGTTCAAAGAATGGTAATTTCGGCCGCTCTTTTGAAGAAGTAAAGAGGTGCAAATATGAAAATTATCGTATGTATTAAACAAGTTCCGAACACTACTGAAATAAAAATAGATCCCGTAACTAACACTTTAAAGCGTGACGGCGTACCCAGCATTATCAATCCAGATGATAAATCTGCAATAGAGGCCGCTCTTTCGCTTAAAGAAAAATGCGGTGCAACCGTAACGGTATTAACAATGGGGCCCATGCAGGCAGAAAAGGCTCTTCGCGAGGCTCTTGCGATGGGAGCAGACGAAGCCTTCTTGCTTACCGACAGGGCTTTTGCTGGAAGCGACACCTTGGCTACCTCAACCATTATCGCTGCGGCTATTAAAAAATTGGGTGCAGACCTCGTATTTTGCGGCAGACAAGCTATCGACGGCGATACCGCGCAGGTTGGCCCGCAAATTGCAGAGCATTTAGATATTCCGCAAATAACCTATGCTGCCGCAATCGATTACGACTGCGAGCGCGACGTATTAAGGGTTAAACGCCAATTTGAAGACAGATATCAGGTTTTAGAGGTAAAAGGTAAGTGCCTCGTAACTGTTCTTTCTTCTATGACCAAGCCCAGATATATGAACGTTTGGGATATAGTTGAGCAAGACGAAAAGGAAATTTCGTTTATTACCTTTGCAGATCTTGAGTTAAATCGCGAAGATATAGGTCTTAACGGTTCTCCCACTAAGGTTAAATCTACTGCAACCAAGCAGTTTGATAAAACTATTGAAACTGTTGAGCTCGATCCCGAAAGCGCGGCTCAAACTATAGTAGACGCATTAAAAGCGCGTCATCTGATTTAAGGAGGCCTTACTATGAACAATAAAAATATATGGGTATTCTGCGAACAGCGTGACGGCGTTATTCAAGACGTAGCGTTAGAGCTTTTAGGAGTTGCAAGCGAGCTAGCAAAAACCACTAATGAAAAGGTTTGTGCTTTATTGCTCGGAAGCAAGATTAAAAAGCAGGCTAAGGAGCTTATAGCTTACGGGGCCGATCAGGTTTTAGTGGTAGATCATAAAAATCTTGAAACCTTCGTTACAGAGCCTTACGCACAGGCTGTAACACAGCTTGCAAAACAGTACGAACCCTCTATAATATTATTTGGGGCAACGAGTATCGGCAGAGATTTAGCTCCAAGACTTTCGGCAAGATTAAAAACAGGCTTAACGGCAGACTGCACCAAGCTTGAGGCTGATGAAAATGGCAATCTTTTTATGACCCGTCCTGCGTTTGGCGGCAATCTTTTTGCAACGATTATTTGCCCCGATCACCGTCCTCAAATGTCAACGGTGCGCCCCGGCGTTATGAAGAAAATGGAACGCGACGGTAAGCGCAAGGGAGAGATTATCGAGTGCGAAATAAATTTTGACCAGTCAAAATTTGCAGTAAGCGTAATTGAAGAGGTTAAGGCGTGTAGTAACGTTGCAAAAATAGAAGATGCTAAAATATTGGTATCTTGCGGTAGGGGAATAAAAGACATAACTCCCGCGTTTGAGGTAGCAGGCAAGTTAAAGGGTACTGTTTCTGCCTCTCGCGCGCTGGTTGATGCAGGCGTTACAGCGCACGATCGCCAGGTAGGGCAAACGGGTAAAACGGTACGCCCCGATGCATATCTTGCATTCGGCATAAGCGGAGCTATTCAGCACCTTGCCGGTATGGAAGAATCTGAATTTATCGTTGCTGTAAACACCGATAAAAACGCACCTATTTTCAAGATTGCAAATCTCGGAATAGTTTCCGACGCTGCTGCCGTATTAAAGCAGCTTAACAAAATAATCGAAAACAAACCATGTTAAAACAGACCGCGTAAACGGCTAAGCATATAATATTATATTTTTAAGGAAAAGGAGAAAACTCGTGAAAAAGGTATATTTAGTAAGCGCAAAGCGTAGTGCAATCGGATCTATGCTCGGTACTTTAAAGGATGTAGCTCCCACCTATCTCGGAGCGCAAGTTTTAAAAGCAGCTTTAGAGGATGCAAAGGTTAAGCCCGAATGGCTTGACGAAGTAGTAGTGGGTAACGTTTTACCTGCAGGCATTAAGCAAGGTCCGGCAAGACAGGTTGCAATCGGAGCAGGCGTTCCCGTAGAAGTTCCCGCATATTCAATCAATATGGTTTGCGGCAGCGGTATGAAGGCAGTTATGAACGCAGTAATTTCTATTCAGGCAGGCATGAACGATTTAGTTGCTGCAGGCGGCACGGAGGTTATGAGCGGCGCTCCCTATTTGGTAAGCGGAAAGGTTCGTTCGGGTAATAAAATGGGCGAAATGAAGATGGCTGACCATATGCTGTTAGATTCGCTTACCGATGCTTTTAGCAACGTTCATATGGGTATTACCGCAGAAAACGTAGCAGAGCAGTACGGAATTACCCGTCAAGCTCAAGACGAGTTTGCTATTAAATCTCAACAAAAGGCTATTGCAGCACAAGATGCAGGCAAGTTTAAAGACGAAATAGTTCCTTTAACGGTTAAAATGGGTAAAAAAGAAGTAGTGTTTGATCAAGACGAATATATCAACCGCACCACTACTTTAGAAAAACTTTCAACCTTAAGAACTGCGTTTAAACCTGACGGAACGGTTACTGCAGGTAACGCTTCAGGTATTAACGACGGCGCAAGCTTCGTTATAGTAGCAAGCGAAGAAGCAGTTGCAAAATATAACCTCACTCCCATGGCTGAAATCGTTGGAATAGGCCAAGGCGGCGTTGATCCTTCAGTTATGGGGCTTGGTCCTGTTCCCGCAGTAGGCAACGCACTCGAAAACGCAGGTATGAAGCTTGAACAGATGGAAGTTTTAGAGCTTAACGAAGCGTTTGCGGCTCAATCTCTCGGCGTTGTTAAGCTATTAAGCGAAAACCACGGCGTATCACAAGAATGGATTATGGAAAGATGTAACGTAAACGGCGGCGCTATAGCTCTCGGTCACCCCGTAGGCGCAAGCGGTAACAGAATTATCGTTACGTTAGCACACGAGCTTAAGCACAGCGGAAAAACTTACGGCGTAGCATCTCTCTGCATCGGTGGCGGTATGGGAACTGCAGTCGTACTCAAAAACTTATAAAAAATAAAAAAAATATATAAATTTAAGGAGAAAAAACATTATGAGATTACAAGGAAAAGTAGCAATAGTAACAGGTGGCGCAAAAGGTCTTGGCGGCGAAATGGCTCAAACTTTCTCTAACGAAGGTGCAAAGGTTATAGCCGTAGATATGGCTCCCTTAACCTATGAAAACGCAAACGTTGAATACTATCAGTTAAACGTTACCGACGGCGAGGCTTGCAAGGCTTTATTCGAATACGCTAAAGAAAAATATGGCAGAATCGATATTTTAGTTAACAATGCAGGTATTACCCGTGACGCTATGACCAGAAAGATGACCGATGAACAATGGGATCTCGTTATCGATATCAACCTCAAAGGCGTATTTAACCTTACCCGTTTCGTAGGTCCTCATATGGAAGAAATGGGTGGCGGCTCAATCATTAACATCGCATCGGTAGTTGGCGAATACGGCAACATCGGTCAAGCAAACTACGCTGCATCTAAAGCGGGCGTTATCGGCCTTAGCAAAACTTGGGCAAAGGAATTTGCAAGAAAGGGCGTTCCCGTAAGAGTAAACGCAATCGCTCCCGGATATATCATGACCGATATGATGAAAACCGTTCCCGAAGAACTTCTTAAAAAATTCGCAGGACTTACCATGCTTGGCAGATTAGGTCAACCCGAAGAAATCGCTAAAGCTGCATTATTCTTAGCAAGCGACGATGCTTCTTACGTAACCGGTCACGTTCTTTCTGTAAACGGCGGTATGAGATTATAATAATCGCTTTACGAGGAGAAAAAATATGGTAAACGTTGGAATAGTTGGGATTGGCACTTACCTTCCCGAAAAAATTATGACCGCTAAAGAAATTTCAGATGCTACTAACGGCGTTTGGAGTGAAGATGCGGTAAGAGCAAAACTTGGTATTAACCAAAAATATATTCCTTCTGAAAACGCTTGCGACGGCACTCAAGAAATGGGTGCTTTAGCAGCTCTTAAATGCCTCGAAAATACCGGTGTTGATCCTCTCGAAATCGATGCTATTATTTGTATTACCGAGGAATGGAAGGAATATCCGTTAACCACCTCTGCTTGCTACGTTCAAGATAGAATTGGGGCTAAAAACGCTTGGGGTATCGACGTTCAAAACAGATGCTGCACATGCGTTTCAGCTATGAAAATGGCAAAAGATATGCTTATTGCCGATGAAGAAATGAACACCGTTTTAATTTGTGGCGGTTACCGTAACTGCGATATGATAGATTATACCGATAGCGGCGTATCGTTTATGTTTAACCTCGGTGCAGGTGGCGGTGCAATTCTTCTTAAAAAGAATTACGGCAAAAACCTCCTTTTAGGCACTCACCTTATGAGCGACGGTTCTGTAGTTCATACCTGCGGTGTAAAGGTAGGCGGTATTAACGAACCCTTAACCTGTGAAAATATTGGCGAAATGAACAAGCTTCGCCTTATGGATTCACCCAAAATGAAGGGCCTTTTAAACACCGTTTCTATGCCTAACTGGTATCACTGTATCGACGAAGCTCTTCGCAAGTCAGGCAAAACCCGCGCTGATATCGATTATTTAGATATTTTACACATTAAGCGTTCAGGGCACAAGGCTATGCTTGCAGACCTCGGCCTTACCGAAGAACAGTCTATTTATCTCGAAAACTACGGCCATATCGGTCAGATAGACCAAATTCTTTCACTCGAGCTCGCTCTTAAAGAGGGCAAGGTTAAAGATGGAAGCGTTGTTTGTATGATAGCTGCGGGCATCGGTTACACTTGGGCTGCTAATATCATTCAGTGGGGATAATATATGGGGTATTTCCTTGATACGGTGTTAGATTCTACCACCGCGATGTGTGTTACTGCATTGGTAACAATGGCTATAACACTGATATTTAAAACGTCGTTTACAACCAACTTCGCACAAGGTGTAATTTCTGCATTCGGTGCGTTTGTTGCTTCAACGTTTTTTAATAAAATGGGTTGGCCGATTTGGTGTGCAGTACCGATTAGTATAATAGTATCTGCAGCGATAGCAGTTCTTGTTGACGTAGGAATTTTCCGAAGGGGAAGATACGTTAATGCTGTAGGCAAACAAATAATAACGATGGGTTTAATTTCGGTAATAGTAAGTATAACCCCACTTATTTTTCCCGACCTTAAATACTTTGCAACTAATTTTCTTTCAGGTAATATTTCCTTCGTAATAGATGGATACAACGTAACTTTAGCAAAAAACGCACTCGTTAGCGTTATTATTACAACAATTGTCCTTGCCACTATATTTATAACTCTTCGATATAGTAAATGGGGGCTTTCTGTTCGCGCTACTGCATCAAACGAATACGTAGCGGGTATGATGGGTATTAATACACACATCGTAACGGCTATTTCTTGGGGTATTGCGGGCGGACTTGGAGCATTAGCTGCATCAATAAACGCTACAAGTGCTGAAATCGGGGTATATTTTATGACCGAATATCAGGTAACGGCTTTCCTTGCCGGTATCGTTGGCGGTTTTGCAACCTTCCACGGGCCGGTTATAGTTGCTATGTTGATACCGTTTTGTACGAACATGATAATTTGGTTTGGAAACGGTGTAATTTCGAAGCTCACTGGAGATGCAACGCTCGGCGCGTCAATAGGTAACTGGGCAACGACCATAATTTATATCATAGCACTTATTATTATTTTCTTCAAGCCCAACGGAATATTTGGTAAGAAGATAGAAAAGAAGGTGTAGAGTATGGACAAAAGGTTAAAACAACAATATTCTTTTGATAGTTTAAACGTTCAGTCAAAAACCTCTAAACCTATTGCTAAAAACGTAAGAGGGATTTTTAAGAATTCCACTTTTCAATATTTGCTTTTTGGCGCAATATTAATCGTGTTACTTCTAGTAAGTGTAAAAACTCCTTATCTTCCTTATAGCTGGTATGGTGGCTTGATTTCTACAGCTTGTTTCAGTATTGCATCAATCGGTTTTTGTTTGCTGATGGGCTATTCGGGAATGGCTTCGCTCGGTACAGGTGGGTTTATCGGTATAGGATGTTATTCCGTTTATTACGTTATGACGCTTTCGGGCTTATCCTTTTTCCTAGCTATTTTAGTAGCAATACTTATAGCCATAATTATAGGCGTAATAGTTGGATTTATTTCATTAAGGATAGAAAGCATTTATCTTGTAATTTTAACGTTAGGTTTATCTGAAATTTTACGTAACGTTTATCGCGTTTTAAGCGATAGCATCAATATTGGCAGGGTTGAAATTTTCGGAATGAAAATACTTACTGCCGATACGATGTATATTATAGTTCCTATTTTGGTAATTATAATGATCGTAACAAAAAATCTTATTTCCAGCCCAACGGGTAGGGCAATGCTCGCGATGAAAAATTCTACAGCGGCAGCTCAAGCAATGGGTATAAGCGTATTAAAATATAGATTAATGGCTTTTATCATTTGTACTGTTTACGCTTCAATTAGCGGAACTATGTTAATCTTAAGAAACGGTTCTGCAACAGCTTCATCTGGAACGAGCTTTTATGCGTTAATAACCTCACTTAATATTCTTGCCGCTGTAATTATAGGCGGATACAAGTCTATTTGGGGTGCAATATTCGGTACTTTCGTTATGTACGGTATGAATACTACTATATTGCAAAATATATCCTTTTTATCCGAACACCCCGAACTTGTTACCATAATTAGCGGTGTATTGGTTATCGTGGTTGTTATGTTCTATCCCGGTGGTCTTGCACAACTATTGCAAGGATTTAAGGGTAAAATAAGCAAGCTTTTATTAAAGATAAGGGAGGCGAAATATGGCAAAGACCTCGGTTAATAGTAAAATTGGAGAGTTCTTTTATTCACCAGCCTCTCACCTTATAAAGCTTCGTAAAGAACTGCAATGGGCGATAGCTGAAAAGCAAACGCTTAAAGACGTATATGAAGAAGAAAAATACAAAAAATTAACTGCGATTAAATCAAAGTATGATAACTTGCTTGCAAAGCCTGCGTTTAAGGCGTGCGACAAAGTAGAGTATGCCGACAAAGTTATGGCAGATAAGCTTCAGGCGTTTGATTTAAAGCAATATATGCAGCACCGTGCCGTAAACCACGCTTTAACGAAAGCAATATTTAAAGCAATTAAAAAAGGCGAAAGCTATCAATCGGCTATTGAAAAACATCAGTTGCAATTTAAAAAGGTTGTTGCACAAAGAGAAGAATTTGTAAAAAAATTACAAAAAGAAAAACAAGACTTTCTTTTAAAGTATAATACAAAGGATTGCACCGAATACGATCAATTACTTGCAAAGCTGAAAGACGATTATCAGCAAAAGGAAAAAGAGATCAACTTAAAAATAAATGAAAAGATAAGTGCAAGATCTAAAAAGCTTGATGATAAGATTGCTTGTTTAGAACAAAAAATTGCAAACGTTAAAACTAAAATTAAGCATACTGTAACTTTAGAAAAAGACGTTTTGCTTTCAGTTAAAGGGCTGAAACAGTATTTCGGCGGCCTTAAGGCTGTTGACGATTTAACCTTTAACGTTAAAAAGGGCGAAATATTTGGCCTTATCGGACCTAACGGTGCAGGTAAAACCACGGTATTTAACTGTATTACCCGCTTTTACGATGCAACGGGTGGCGATATGTACTTCGAAAATAAGTATGGCGAAGTGGTTAATATGCGCGATTTTAAGGTGCACGACGTAATACTTCAAGGCATTTCGCGTACCTTCCAAAACGTAGAGCTTGTAAAAGAAGTTTCCGTTTTAGAAAACCTGCTCGTAGCTTGCACGCGCGAATATCAATCTAATTTTTGGATTCACGCACTCGGCCTTCCTATAGTTCAAAAGGAAGATAAAATTCTCAAAGCAAAAGCTATGAATATTCTCAAATTTATGGGGATTGAAAATTATGCGGGTTGGTATGCAATGGGATTGCCTTACGGTATTTTGAAAAAGGTAGAAATTGCCCGTGCATTAATGTCTGACGCAAAACTTATTATTATGGATGAACCTGCTGCAGGTCTTAACGATTCTGAAACGGCAGAGCTTACAGAAATAATAAAGAAGATAAGAGATCAGTTTAACGTTACTATATTACTTGTAGAGCACGACATGGGCTTAGTTATGAACGTTTGCGATACGGTATGTGCAATATCCTTTGGTCAATTGTTGGCTATTGGAACGCCTGAAGAAGTTCAAAAGAACAAGGCCGTACAAGAAGCGTACCTTGGTGTAGAGGAGGAATAAAAATGAGCGAGATTTTAAAAATCGAAGGTCTTAAACTCAATTATGGCCCAATCGCTGCACTAAAAGGGGTTGATCTCACGGTAGAAAAGGGAAATATAGTCGCAATACTAGGCTCAAACGGTGCAGGAAAAACGTCTACGTTAAAGGTTATTTCAGGATTACTTAAACCTAGTGGCGGAAAGATTTTATTCGAAGGCAATTCTATCGGCGGCAAAACCGCTCATAAAATAGCAAAATCCGGAATTATGCAATCTCCAGAAGGTAGGCACGTATTAGTAGGTCTTACCGTTGAAGAAAATCTTAGAGTTGGCGGTTATAATATTAAGAATAAGCAAGAGTTGGAAAGTAATTTTGAAAGGGTGTATACGTTGTTTCCGCGTCTTAAAGAGAGGGCAAAGCAACAGGCTTCAACTCTTTCGGGCGGGGAACAGCAAATGCTAGCAATAGGAAGAGCGTTAATGGGTAGCCCCAAACTTTTAATACTCGACGAGCCTTCGCTTGGGCTTGCACCTCTTTTAATTAAAGATATTTTTGATACTTTAAAAAAGATTAAGCAAGAAGGCACTACTATTCTTATCGTAGAACAAAATGCGTTACAAACTTTAAAAATAGCAGATTATGCTTACGTTTTAGAGCTTGGAAAAATCAGTATGCACGGAAAAGCAGAAGATCTTATTAAAGATCAAAGGCTTATTTCGGCATATCTTGGTGGATAAAAAGCTGGCAAACAAGAAGTTTGCCGCCAGGCGTTTAAAAACGCCGTACTAAACTGAAACATTTGCATCATTTTGTGAGAATGGCAAAAGTTAATTTATATTATTTTAAAGGAGAAAATTAATGAGAAAAATTCTTTTTAAACTTTTAGCGATGCTAATCGTTGCAACACTTACTGTTAGTGCAGTAGGCTGTATCGGAACTCCACCCGATAATACTATTTACGTTGGTAACACTGCCGGCACCACTGGTGCTCTTACTACTATCGGTGCACCGTTTAACTTTGGTATTGAAGCTGCTTTTGCTGCTTATAACAAAGCAGGCGGTTATACCGGTTTAAATGCTGAAGGTAAACCTTTTGGAGCTGCTCAAAACGTTAAATTAAAACACTACGATGATGGCGGTATTCCTGATCAATCTAAAACTTTAACCGAAAAACTCATTCACGACGATCAAGTATTTGCAATCGTTGGTAACTTCGCTGCAATTTGCGTAGAAGCAAACCTCGACGTTATTAAAGAAGCAAATGTTCCCATGATTTACGCAGCTGCAGGTAACGATATCCTTCACAACGATAACGCTATTACTCTTGCAGATAGAGGTATTTTCCCCGTTCAACCTTTAAATAAAACCGAAGGTAGAATGCTCGTTCTTCGTGCTTTTGCTCCCGTTGAAGCTGGTGGCCTTGCTGCAACTAAAGTTGGCGTTCTTTCTGACGCTGCAAACGAAGCATCAATCACTATGTTAAGAGGTATTAATGCTGAATTAGAAACTATGCCCGAAGCTCAAAAGACCAACGTTATCGTTCAAGAAGTTTCAGGCACAAACTATTCTGGCGCTGTTAACGCATTAAAGAACGCTAAATGTGACGTAATTGTTATAACCTCAACCGGCGAAAACTATTTAGTTGCTCTTAAAGAACTTGCTAAAGCAGAATACGCTTGTAAAGTTTTAACTACTTACAACAACGCTTCTACTGCTGCTTTCAACCAAGGTACTGCTCTTGCTGAAGAATATGCTAACGTATTTAAATACGTAAATTTATATTCACAAGCTTGGTTAGATCTCACTTCTACTACCGAATTCTATAAAAATACTGAACACGCACTTTACAATATTTATTACAATACCTATCTTGCTTTATATCAAACTTCTTTTGGTATGACGGAAGAAGTTGCTAAAGCAACTTTAGATACTTTAGGTATCCCCGGCTTTAAAAATGAATATTGGACTGTTGCAGAAAATCTTTATGATTATGCGCTTGAAAGTGGAAAAGATGCAGCTGCTGCATACACTATGAGCTACGATGCTTACGCTCTCGCTGGCTACATTGCAGGTGATTTATTCTGTCAAGGTCTTGAAGCTTTAGAAGAAAGTGAATTAGCATTAACCAGAGAAAATTACGTAGACATTATGGAAAGCAAGGAATACAAGATTGTAACCGCTAACAATATTTCATTTGCAAACGGATTACGTCAAGGCGTAGACTCTTTTGCTTTAACTCAAATCACTTCTCTTAACGGTGGTGCTGCAACTGCTGCTACCGTTCATACCTTAACCACTCTTGACGCATATAGAGCTCTTATTGCTGGCTAATTTTTAACTAGCAATATTTGGAATTTAGGTAAAACAATTAAATGCGCGCCGTAATTTTAATTACGGCGCAAAATTCTCACATTAAATGTATGCTTTGTTTAAGCGCTTAAACAAGGGCCGCCCCTTTTTAAGGGGCGGTGCAAGTTTAAAAAAATAATACTCATTTTTTAAAAACGTTAATAAACGGGTTTTATCTTCCACATACGGGTTGTTTGTTTGTAAATTTTTTAATATCCGTGCGGTAAAATGTTTTATTAAACAGTAAACCATTCGTTATTTTTAACTTTGAATAAAATGCAAAAGTATAGCGTAAATCAATAGATATAACTTTTGCTTTATTATATAAAACCATTATAAAATATATCATAAGGAGATAAATTATGGCAAAATACGTTACCGTTCAACAGGCGTTAGAGCTTGTAAATTCAGGGGATTATATCGTTACCGGTCTTGGTTCTGCAGAGGGCAGAGAATTTATGACCAATTTACACACTATAGCAGATAGGGTTAAAGACGTTATGGTTACCAACTGCTTGCCTATGAACGCATACGAGTTTATGGTTAACCCCGAATATAAAAACAGCTTTTCAACCGAAAGCTGGTTCTATACCCCAGCTATACGTAAGGCGCAGGTAAACGGCAACGTTACCTTTATACCTAACCATTTACATCTTGCGGCAACAAAGAGATTATTCTATCGCACTCCCGATATTTACGTAGGCATTGCAACCATGCCCGATAAGCACGGTTACGTTTCGTTATCTTTATCAAACACCTACGAAATGAAGATGATTAAGGCTGCAAAAACGGTTATTTTAGAAATTAACCCCAACGCGCCCAGAACCTTTGGCGACGTTCAGCTTCACGTAAACGATATCGATTACCTTGTAGAAGTTGATTATCCCATGCCCGAGCTTGCAGATGCAGAGCCCAACGAAAAGGATTTAATCATAGGTAAAACCATTGCTGGCATGATTAACGACGGCGATTGCATTCAGCTTGGTATCGGCGGTATTCCCAATGCGGTAGCGGCAAGCTTAATGGATAAAAAGGATTTGGGTATTCATACCGAAATGCTTACCAGCGGTATGGTAAAGCTCGCTAAAGCAGGCGTTATTACCGGCAAAAAGAAACAAATTCATAACGGAAAAATGGTTGCAGCTTTTGCGATGGGTCCCAAGGAACTTTACGATTATTTAGACGATAACCCCGCAGTTGAAATTCTTGACGGCGGTTACGTAAACGATCCTTATACCATTATGCAAAACGACAATCAAGTTTCGATTAACACTACTATTGAGGTAGATATAACCGGTCAATGCTGTTCAGAAAGTATCGGCTCACGCCAATTTTCTGGAACGGGCGGTCAGTCTGACACTGCCGTAGGAGCTCAAAAATCTAAAAACGGCCGTTCTATTATAGCGCTTTATTCAACCGCAATGGTTAAAAACCCCAAAACTGGCGAAAGAGAAGAAACTTCTAAAATCGTTTGCCAATTAAAGCCGGGTGCTGCCGTATCGCTTTCTCGCAACGACGTAGATTATTTAGTTACCGAATACGGTTGTGTTTCACTTCGCGGAACGGGCCTTCAAGAACGCGCACGCCTTATAATTTCAGTTGCTCATCCTTCATTTAGGCAACAACTTACCGAAGAAGCTATTGCATTGGGCATTTTAAGCAAATAATTATGGCATATTTTGATTTTGAAGGTAAAAAGGTTTATTACGAAATTCACGGTGAGGTCGGCGAGCCTTTAGTTATTTTAAACGGCATAATGATGTCTACCAATAGCTGGAAGCCCTTTATTAACGATTTTTCTAAAAATAACGTAACCATTTTGGTGGATTTTTTAGATCAGGGCAGAAGCGAAAGAATGACCGAAAGCTACAACCACGATATTCAGGTTCGCTTGCTCAATTCTCTTTTTGATCAGCTTCCTTACCAAAAATATGCAATAATGGGCATTTCTTATGGTGGAGAGGTTGCAATTCAGTACGCTGTTAAGCATCCGCAAAGGGTAAGAAGGCTAATTTTGGCAAATACTTGCGCAAGAACTTCTGATTGGCTTCGCAAAATAGGCGACGGTTGGAATGAGGTAGCAAAAACCTATAACGGCCTTGCGTACTATTTAACTACTATTCCCGTTATTTATTCAACGGGCTTTTACGAAAAGCAGTCTGCTTGGATGCAAAACCGCGAGGGCACTTTAACGGAGTATTTTTCTAATCCGCAGGTTTTAGAAGCTTTAATCCGCTTAACCGATAGCTCGCGCGATTACGATTATACCGATAGACTTGGCGAAATTACTTGCCCCACTCTAATTATATCCGGTTCTGAAGACGGATTAGTTCCTCCTACCGAGCAGGTTATTTTGCATCAAGGAATAAAAGGCAGCGTTTACGTTACGATTAACGGGTCGGGGCACGCAAGCATGTATGAAGATCCAGCATCTTTTTGTGCGTTAGTGCTCGGATTTGCCAATCTTTCAGATAAACCTATTAAAATTTAAAGGGGAAATTTATGGAAAAAAAGTATATTTCTATTGGGAATGAAACTCTCGCTTATTTAGATGAGGGCGTTGGCGAAGTTGTAGTTATGGTTCACGGCAATATGTCGTCTTCAGTTCACTACGAACCGCTTATTACCCGCATTAAAGATAAATATAGATGTATCGCGGTAGATCTTCGCGGATTTGGCGATTCTACCTACAATAACCGCTTTGATACGTTAGAAGAACTTGCCGATGACGTAAATTTACTTACCGAGGCGTTGGGTATTGATAAATACTATCTCGTAGGTTGGTCTAACGGCGGTGGCGTTTCTCTTAAACTGTGCGCTAAATATCCTCAAAAAGTTATTAAATTTTTTGATATCGAGGGGGCAGGGTATAAGGGCTATCCTCTTTATCAAAAAGAAAATTATAAATCAACAGGCAAGCCCTATCCCAATAAAGAGGCTATGGCTAACGATCCCATGCAGGTTGCACCTATGCTCAAGGTTTTTGAAAAGGGTGATGCCACTATGATGACTTCGGTGTGGGATGCCACTATATATACAGTTAATAAGCCCACCAAAGAGCAAAATGAGTTATGGATGAGCGAAACGCTTAAGCAACGCAACCTCGTTGATCTCGATTGGGCGCTTGCTACGCTAAATATGTCTGACGAATATACTCCGTACGGCCTTGGCGACGGCACTATTAAAAATATCGTTTGCCCGGTAGCTTTAACTATGGCAGAAAAAGATATAGTCGTTCCCGATTATATGGTTTTAGATAACTATAACGCGCTTGGTGATAAAGCAACACTTCTTCCTTATCCTAACTGCGGTCACTCTCCTATGGTTGATTGCCCCGATAAGCTCGCTCAAGACGTAGTGGATTTTTTTGCTAACAAATAAAGCTCGTTGAAACAAAGGATAAATTCCCTTTGATAACTTATTATGATATTAACAGTTGATATAGGTAACACTAATATTGCAATTGGCGGTTTTTTAAAAGATCAGTTGGCTTTCGTTGCTCGAATTTGTACCGATACCACAAAAACTGCCGACGAATACGCCGATAAAATTTTAGGCATATTGCGTCTTTATAAAATAGAAAGTGATTTGGTTGAAGGTGCAATCATTGCATCTGTCGTTCCGCCTCTTACCGTCGTTTTAAAAGATGCGCTTAAGGTGGCTTACGGAGTAGATGCCGAAATAGTTAGCTGTGAGCGCGATTGTAAAATGCAATTGCTTTGTGATCAGCCATCTACCGTTGGCGCTGATATTATTTGCGCTTGCGTTGCCGCTAAATACGTTTACGGTTACCCTTCGCTTATAGTAGACATGGGAACGGCAACCAAAATGATGGTAATCGATAAAAACGGCGATTTTATAGGCGTTTCTATTATGCCAGGCGTGCTTATGGGGCTAAAAGCTCTTTCTTCTAACACGGCACAACTTCCTCAAGTCAGCTTAGAAGCTCCGTTATCAGTTATCGGTAAAAACACAGCCGATTGTATGAAGTCGGGTGCAGTTTACGGCAACGCTTGTATGGTCGACGGCATGATTGACCGTTTTAATGAAGAATACGGCAAAAAGCTTAACGTTTACGCAACGGGTGGGCTTGCGCCTTATATAGTTAAGCATTTAAAGCACGAAGTTACTCTCGACGAAAACTTGGTGCTAAAGGGGCTTAACTTACTTTATAGCAAAAACAGTTAACTTACTTGCCAAAAGTTAACTCCATGTTAATAACCTAACGCGAGCGGCGATTTCTGTTAGAAATTGCCGTTTGTGTTTTTTAGAGTGATTAAAAGTGTAGTTAATCGCGTTATAGCCCCACTTTTGTTAATAACGGAGCAAACTGTATAAAAATAAAAAAGGTTTACGTAAAAAAGGATTGACCTTAAGTTGCAGTGGTGGTATAATTAATACTATTAACAAACCAAACAGGTTAATTAAATTGACCAATTGTATTAGGCAGCGTAAAAAATAACGATTATTAAGAAGCGTTTTATTACCTTAATTAAAATATATATGCTGGGTTTAATCAAGAGAAAAATGGAACTCTCGATAATAAGTTATACGTTAATATAATATCAAATGGTAAAAACGGCTAGTTTTTAACGGTATTTTACAAATAAAGCCAAAAGGGGTTTTGCATGGATAAACTTTTAATTGTAGACGGGCATAATTTGCTTTTTCAAATGTTTTTCGGAATGCCGTCGCGAATAGTAAATAAAAACGGGGTTGCCATTTGGGGAACTCTTGGCTTTGTGGGCGCTCTTTTAAAAATAATAAAGCAGGTAAATCCTACGCACGCGGTTGTAATTTTTGATGGCGAAACTCATAATGAGCGTACCGATATAAGTGCAGATTATAAGGCTAATCGCCCCGATTGGTCGGCTGTTGAGGCCGAAATGAATCCCTTTTCGCAGTTGCCCGACGTTATTAAGGCGTTAAATTACCTTAAAATTAAGTATTTTGAAACGGTTGATTGCGAGTGCGACGACGTTATTTCTTCGTACGTTTACGCCTATGGCAACGAGTGCGAAATAGTAATAAGCTCCTTCGATAGCGACTTTTTTCAACTTGTATCTGAAAAGGTAAGCGTTCTTCGTTACCGTGGTAAAAACAGCGTTATATGTACTCCCCAATACGTTTTACAAAAAACTGGAGTATCGCCAGAACTTTATCTCCACTTTAAATGTCTTACCGGCGACGGGTCGGATAATATTAAGGGCGTTTGTAAGATTGGCCAAAAAACGGCAGCACAGCTTATTAATAAATTTGGCACCGTTCAAAATTTAATTGCAAACGCCGACCTTATAGAAAGAGAGAGTATTAGGCTTTCGGTTAAGCAAAGTGAGCAAACCATTTTAACCAATTACAGGCTTATTAAGCTTGGCGATTGCGCGCGGTTGCCTTACGATTTATGCCAGCTTAATATATCTAAAATTAACGCTAGCACTATGCAGGTTTTAAAGGCAATAGGGCTGTAAAAGATTTTTTAAAAAATCGTTAACGTGTGTTTAATCGCGTTATAGCCCCACTTTTGATTAAATTAATAATTTTTGAGGATGAGTTATGATTAAAAAAGCAGATTTTCCTATATTAGAATACGATAGCAAAAAAAAGGCTATAATAAATCCCGATCTTTTTGCCGAAAAAATAGGCAAGGTTAATTGCGATAAGCTTATAGTTACCTTTTTTGGCGAAGAGATAAAAAGGCTTTTATCTGTTGGCGAGATTGAACAAATTAAATTTTTGCCGGGTGAAACGCCGAACACCGTTTATAAGTTCGTAAACGACGACGTTATGATAATGCAAGGTATAGTAGGTTGCCCCGCTACCTGCGGTCAGCTTGAAGAGGTTATAGCGTTGGGCGCTAAAAAGATTGTTTTTTGCGGCGGGGGAGGCGTGCTCGAAAGGGATATTACCGTGGGTAAATTTTTCGTTGTAGACGGTGCTATTCGCGACGAGGGCTTTTCGTATCACTATTGCCCTCCATCTCGCATAATTTATACTGATGAAGGGGTAAAAAATAGGATAATAAGTTTTTTAACTGAGCAAAAAATCCCTTTTATTCAAGGCATTACGTGGACGACCGACGCCTTCTATCGCGAAACCGAAGATATGATAAAATATCGCAAGGAAGAGGGGGCAAAGATGGTTGAAATGGAACAGGCCGGTTGTATTGCCGTTTGCAAATTTCGTAACGTAAAATACGGTGCTATTCTCTATGCCGGCGACGACGTTTCGGGTAAAGAATGGGATAATCGCGATTGGGCGCAGAGGTATGGAATACGTTCTTTTTTACTGAAAACGTGTAAGGATATAGTTAAGCAATTATAAAAAATAAAAGCTCCGCAAGAATAATGGGTGATGTTCATAGCGGAGAATTTGAAATCGCTCCAAATGCAAATGCGAGCATCGCATTTGACTGGTCAAACGCATTATGGGCTAAGCCCAAGCCTTTATAACAAGCAGAAAGAGAGAACAAATTGGGAAAACCGAAATGTCCTCTCTTTTTCTGTTGTTTAAACGAAATCGTGGTTGCACCACGATGAAATCTTCGCTTCGCTCAGATGAAATCCAAGGCGTTGCCTTAGATGAAATCAAATCCGTCTTACTTCAACCCTGCGAAGCAGGATTTCATCGCGCAAGCGATTTCATCCACCTAAGGTGGATTTCACCCGTCGAAGACGGATTTAACTGCGTGATACTCCGCTTGGAGTATCACGCTAAACTGCTTGCGGATTTTTTGTTGTTTTTTGTTTGCGTAAAAATGCCGTTAATCGCGTTATAGCCCAGCTTTTGCGGTTAATAAGCAGATAACGATCAATAAAGAAGCGTTCAAACGGCTAAAAAAGCTAACGCAGATAAAAGTGGGTCTTCAAAACTAACGCATTGTATTCTTTGCTTCACTTGACAGAGTAGATGGTTGTATGATAAAATATATTCACGTTAAATCAAAATTATTGGCCGCGCAACGTGCAGTATTGTGCAGTATAATAAGGCTTTTTGCCGATTGCGTGGCATAGCCATTTAACAGATGTAATAATATAAGAGGCTAAAAACTATGCATTCTCAACTTGAAGTAAAGCTAATAAATAAAATGAATCAATTGCATAAAGATCTGATTAGGGGAATAATGATTCGCCACGATCTTTGGTACGATTGGAGCGATTTAACAGGTCGTTTATGCGTGATTATTACGCAAGATAGGCATATGTCGGTTAGCGAGGCGGCGAGCTATATCAACTATAGTACTGGAGAGTTTAAACCCGGAAAATATATGCACGTTTGCGTTAACGATGAGGCTGCCCGTATGTATAACAACCTTAAACAGGTTGCAAGGTTGCAAAACGAGCTCAATCAACTTTCGGCTACGCAAATTTTGCTTCGACTAAACGAGCAAAAAAAAGAGATTAAACAAATTATTGATTCGATGAGAAGCGTTTGGGGCGAAAGCGTTGCAAATAAAAGACTTAAGCAACTGTTAGATGCCTATCCGCATTTAAAAAACACCTTTAGTATTAAGGGTGTTAACGAAATGAATTTTGATATGAGAATTTGCTATCTCGACGCTAATTCGGGTTATTTTCAGCTCGATCCCTATCTCGTTAACCGAAAAAAGACAGAGCGCGGTATTTGCGATGATATACTCTTTTCGTACACCCAAAGAAGAATAGAAAATGAAAAAGTTTCAAAGTATTTAATAAAGGAAAAATACAGCTACAACGTTGAATCGAACGGAAAATTTATTCAAGGCTGGAAAACGGAAGAAGTAAACAAATCAACTTCTTACCGCGGAGAATATTTAAACGGAATGAAAAATGCCTACGGAAGCCTCTTTGTGAAGGATAACTATATCTATCACGGGTCGTTCGTTAACGAAGTAAAAGAGGGTTACGGCGTTTGTTTATATTTAAACGGCGATTGTTACGAGGGGTGGTGGCGTGCTAACGACTGGCAGGGCGAAGGGCGCTTGTATAAAAAGGACGGAAGCGTTCAAACCGGAATGTGGAATCACGGTTTATTCGTAAGTTCTTGGGTTTCTAGCGAGCCCTTACGCGTTACTCCTATGCAGGTTGGAGTGCAAGAGCCTAAAAAAACGGCATCTTCTGTATCTTCAACCAATAGTTCGGGGGGTGCGCCTAAAAAGGCTGGCACAGAAATAGGTAAAACGCCGAGCAAGGTTGCCGAGAATAAAACCGTTTCACCTTCAAAAGTAGAGGCTACCACTTCGGCGTATAATAAACCTGTTTCTTCGGTGGGCTCGTATTCGTCAGCTCGCGTGGATTTAAATAAGCAAGCGGCCGCTCCATCGGGCAGCGTTAACCTCTCTATCTCTACGGCTACGTCTGCATTAAAGCCCATATTTTTAGCAAAAGAAAGCGACATGGGGTATTGTTGCAAAGAAACATACGATGGCAAAACCGGGCTATTTGGAGTATATAAGTGGAAAACCGGAGGCCATTACGCTTGCGAAAAAATCGGCAGGTTTTATAGAAAAGAGGGCATGTGCCTTGTTGAATATAAAGAGTATTTGCATTTGGGCTTTTTTAGCGATGGCAATCCAAACGGTTACGGGTTGATACTGCGCAGATCTGGCACTGCATACTTTGGAAAGTGGAAAGCAGGCGAATTAATACAAAAAATTAAAGAGTATTCTTCCATTAGAGATTTTAATTATTCTCTTGGTCGCCACGATGATTTAAAGGTTGATCTCAAAGAGTTTATAAACGGTTACGAGCGCAGTATTTGTACCTATAACGAAAAGGGGCAAAAACACGGTTGCGGCTTATGCGAGTGGAGAGGCGGAAGCGAAAAGGGCAAAAGATATTTGGGCTATTTTAAAGATGATTTTCCGTATGGGGTTGGCATTTTTACCTATCCAAACGGTTGCATTTATATAGGAAGCGTTTCGATTAATTTCCGCTCGGGTGAGGGGTTGTTAATTAAAGAAAACGGCGAGTGCGTTTGCGGTAAGTGGTTTACCGATAATTTAGTTTAAGCGGTTTGCGTTTTTATTAAATACCGCGTTAATCGCGTTATAGCCCAACTTTTAGGTTAATTAAAACTATTAATTAAAAAAACAACCCGCTTTCTGGCATTTTTTAGATAGCGGGTTATATTTTTAGTTATAGCCGTTTGCGCTTAAATTAAGCGGGTAGCTATTAAAGATCGTCTACGTCTTGTACGGGTTCTTCTAGTTCGCCTAAAAGATAAGTGCCGGTATAACTGCCGTAAACGTCAAACGCGGAAAAAAACTCCGGTTTAGAAATTTGGGAAACTTTTTTACTTTTCTTGTTAATGCGTTTGGTCATAATAATTATTTACAATTGTTAGTTTGGCTCTGCTTGTTGCTGCTTTTTTGCTTACTTGCAGAATTCTTGCTGTTGCTGGTTTTTTGAGTTTTATTATTCATAACAATTCCTCCTTGTAGTAGTATTATGTGTATTGGGTAAAAATTTATACAAAAATCGACATCGGTTGACATTATTTTTTTATTGGTGTAAAATAATAATAGTAATAACGTTTTGGCTTGGCTACAAAGTTGATTTAAGCATATTAAGCGGTTATTTAGCAATAACAGCATAACGGGTGGCTGGCTATATTTTTATACGGAAGTTTTATGCAAGCAATTAATTTATATTTATTATCATCTTTTTCTAATATGAGGCTATATGGCAAGTATTACGGCGCGCTTGCCCATACTCAAGCAAGGCCGTATAAGCCGCACGAGGCAAAAAGTTTAATTTCGCTGGTAAACAAAATGATGGAGCAGGGTGCTTTATTAAGCGAGTTAGACGGTTTTTTTTACGGGTATATAATTCCACAAATAGGTAAAGAGTTCGATATTTTAAAAATTGGACAAAACGCAATTTTAAACGTTGAGCTTAAAAGCTACATTTCAAAAACAGAAGACGCGCACGAGCAGCTTATTAAAAACAAATTTTACCTTTCGCACTTAGGTAAAAAGTGTTACTTTTTTACCTATAACAGCTTTGATCAAAAGCTTTATAAGTTAAATGCAAAAGGAGAATTTGAGCGCGCTTACTTTAGCGAGCTGTTAAGAATAAATAGAGGTATAAGAGGGGCTATAACTGCGCCAATCGATAGTTTGTTTGCTGCAAAGCAGTTTATTTTAGCGCCTGTTAAAAACCCTGAGCGCTTTATTTTAGGCGAATATTTTTTAACTCAACAGCAACAAATGATTAAAAAGAAAACCGCATCTTTTTTAAAAGGAAAAAACAAGGCGTTAAAAATTTGCGGTAGCTTTGGCACAGGTAAAACCCTGCTTCTTTTAGATATGGCAGTTTTGGTTTGCTCAAACAAAAAAACTCTCATAGTGGTTTATGGTAGTTTAACCGAAGGGCATAGGCAAATTGAGCGTGCGTTTACAAATATTAAGTTTTTATCGGTAAACGATATTTTTAAAGCAAATTTAAGTGAGTATGATTATATTTTTACTGACGAAACGCAAAAATATTCAAAAAAAGCCTTTGATGCAATATTGCAATATTTAAACAACAACGAGATTAAGTGCGTATTTTGCTTTGAAAAATTTGAGTTAGATCTAATCAACGAGCCAACTGAGCTAAATGCACGCCTTGCACAAATAGAAGGCAATACCTATTACTTATCTGGAAATATTAGGGTAAACGAGCAAATCTCTTGCTTTATTAAGTATTTATTAGATAATGGCAAAGCAGCTAAAAAGTCGGGCTATAACTGCGTTAACGTGCATTTTGCTCAAAATGAAGAGCAAAAACTTAACTTTATTAATTTATATTCGGCAGGTGGGTTTGAGATTATTGATTGCGCTTATTTAAATGAAGAAGCACGCGCCGGAATTGAGTATGATAAAATGCTTATAGTTATAGATGGCAACTACGGTTACGATGGGCGAGGTTATTTAACGTATAGAGGCAAGTTTCCTCAAAGGCTTTATTATTCGCTCACGCGAGTACGCGAGCAGCTAACGGTTGTAGTAGTTAACAACATGCCTATTTTTGAAAGGCTGTTAAACGGAAAAATTAAAAAATAAATTTTAAAAGCGAATTTACTAATAAAGGTAAACTCGCTTTTTGTTATAAAATGGCTGTTAATCGCGTTATAGCCTACTTTTTTATTGAGAAGATTGGTTAGAACTTTTAAATTTTATTCCGTTTTTTGCGGCATAAACGTCGTGGCGCAGCTTTTTAATTTCGATAAGATTTCCGTTTTTATAAATTTTTAAAAAGCCTTCGCTTATAAGTCCGTCGTGCGCAAGTGATTCCTTAAGCCCCTCTGCCCATTCCACTTCTTCAGTTGTGGCTTTAATAACCTCTAAGCAGTTCCAAACGCGCTCGTATTCGTATTCCCGTTTTAACCCGTAAATTTTTATAGTAAGTTGGCTACTTGATGCGGTTGCGCTTATATAAATAGGCGATTGGGTTGTGTTTTTAAACTTAAGGTCGCACGCCCCGTACGAAACCATGGCGTCGAACGACGGTTCAATATAGTCGACCAGTAGCGAATGCCTATAGCTTTCGGTTACGGTAAGCCCGGCTGTTAAGGCGGCGTTATAAAGGGTGGAAGAAACTTGGCACACGCCCCCTCCAATTCCGCTTACAAACTCGCCGTTTACTATAATATTTGCAGGTAAAAACCCGCGATCTTCAGAGCGTTCGCCAACACGCTCGTTAAACGAAAAGCATTCGTTCGGCTCAACTATACATCCGTTTATAAGTGAGCAGGCAAGTGCTATATTATGCTTGCGCGCCGGTGATGAGTATGGAAATTGCGTTGTAAATTGCGAGCGCAAAGCCGTTTGCTTTAATAATTGTGCTTTTGTGTATTTAGGTTCGCATTTTATAAAACGCGCGGTAACCGACGTAATTCCTGCGTTTAATGCGTGAGCGATATCTGCAATTAATTTTTGTTTGTCGATTTTTTTACCAAATTTTCCCGCTTGTACGGTAAAAGGATTATCGTTATTTGGATTAAATTGCAATATGGCGTCGATAGGATCAACGTCGCAATCGGCGCAAATGCGCTCTACAACCGAGCTTTGCCCTTTTAAAGTAGTGCCGTAAAGCCCGTAATCTATTTGCGGGTAATAAAAAACGTACCGTTTATCGCCTGCAGTTATCGTTAGCGCGGGCGAAAAAGCCCCCACTTTTAAAACGGTAGGGGTGAAAAATAGTAAGCATATAAAAATCAATGCCCAAGTTTTTAGTTTTAACCCGCTTTTTTTCATATAAATATTATGCATATTTTTTTTACAGCGTATGCAAAATATTAAAAAGGATAAATTAAACGGTAACAAATATTATAAAAACTACACTTATTATTTGTATTAAGCATAAAAAAGGCTGGTTTATGGTTATTATTTGAACAAAATTAGCAATTTGCAATATTATTAAGCACTTTTTTTTGAATAACTATTGACAAGTTATAAAAAATATAATATAATGTAATTATAGCGAATATGAATAATGTTCATATTTTTAGTTTAACGGGAAAGGAGTATCAATATGATGAATATTTGGCATAACATTTCGCCCAAACGCATAACACCCGAAGATTTTATTTGTGTTGTAGAAATTTCGAAGGGGAGCAAAAAAAAGTATGAGCTTGATAAAGAAACGGGGCTTATCATGTTAGATAGAATTTTATATACGTCAACTCACTATCCTGCAAATTACGGATTTATTCCGCGCACCTTTGGCGACGATGGCGACCCGCTCGACGTTTTGCTCATTTGTGCTGAGCCCCTTGAGCCGCTTACCTTGGTTAGGGCGTATCCCATTGGAGTTATAACCATGATAGATAACGGCAAAAATGACGAAAAGATTATTGCAATTCCGTTTGAAGATCCTAACTACAATCATTTTAAAAACATTGAAGAACTTCCCGTTCACTTGTTTGAAGAAATGCGCCATTTCTTTAAAGTTTATAAAAATTTAGAGCATAAAGATACGGCTGTAAACGAGGTTAGCCCCAGAGCAGAAGCAATTAAAGTTATTGCACATGGCATTGAAACGTATATCGAAAAATTTTGTAAGTAAATATATAAAATAAGCCGCTTTAAACGAGGTGTATGATTTGGGGCGGTTTTTTTATAACTTTTATTTACAAAAGAGCTTTTTTTACCCATAACGGTTTTTTTATTTAATATCGCGTTAATCGCGTTATAGGCATATTTTTTATGTTTAAAGAAGTGTATAATAAATATCAAAGGATAGTGTACGTAATTAATTTTGTGGTTTGAAATTTTTTAAAATATTGTTAAAAAATTTAGCAAAAAATAAGGAATTTGTTCTGATTGTGGTGTATAATATACAAAAGGCGTTAATTTAAGTAAATCTTTTAACAAATGAGTTAACGTAAATTTCAAAAGTAAAGGGGATTGATTATGAATAAAATAAAAAGGGCTGTACTAGTAATTTTTGCGATTTGTATGCTTTGCTCTATTTCACTTTTCGTAGCTTGTTCTAATGCGGATTCAAACAAAGGGTTTGAAGATATATACAATAATTCAAATGTGCTTATTCAGCGCGAAATCGCTTATAACGCAAGCGTAGGCATAACTGTTAACGACGTAGAAAAGGCAAAAAATGCCGTAGATGATAAACTTAAAGAGTTTAGCGGCTTTATAGAAAGATCAAGCGAATCGTATTCGGATAACGAAGTTTCGTATTATTACGTCGTTTACCGCATACCAACCGAAAGTTTTAACGAGTTTATAAGCTTTTTAAGCGAAAATAACAACGTTACGAGTAAAAAGATTTCTACCGTAGATTATACCGATGAGTACGTAAACTTGCGCGCACAAAGGGAAGCGTTAGAAAGCAAAAAGGCTATGTTAAACGATCTGCTTTTAAATGAAAAAATTACCGCAAGCGATAAAATTGCCGTTATTAGCGAAATTTCAGACGTAGACGTTCAAATTAAAATTATAGATATAAGTTTATCTGATTATCAAAAAGAGGTAAATTATTCTACTGTAACTTTATCTATTAATCCAAATCCCTCTTTTTTAGAAATATTTATGCCAATATTTGCGGTAATAATTGCGCCTATATTAATTCTTGCGGCAATATTCGTTCCCAAAATTATAAAGAGGCGAAAAGGTAAAAAATCTGAAGTGTAACATCGCCGTTTTATTAAAAAATCAACAATTTATCGCGGCTATACGTTTAAAATAAAAAAAGTGTGTCTATCTAAAAAGGTAGGCACACTTTTGTTATAATCAATTAAAAGAAAGGCTATAACGCGATTAACGTGGTTATAGCGCATAAATTTAATTTTGTAAGAAGCGTGAAAGAAACTCGCGCGTTCTGGGCATTTTTGGGTTTGCAAAAAATTCGTGAGGCTCGCCTTCTTCAACTATGTAACCTTCGTCCATAAAGATAACGCGTGAAGAAACGTCGCGAGCAAAACCCATTTCGTGAGTAACGACCAGCATTGTAAGACCAGATGATGCTAGGCTTTTCATAACGTCTAAAACCTCGCCAACCATTTCGGGGTCGAGTGCAGAGGTGGGCTCGTCGAATAAAACCACTTCGGGATTAGCGCAAAGTGCTCTTGCGATTGCAACTCTTTGCTTTTGCCCGCCCGAGAGCTGTGCCGGTTTAGCGTTGCGGTAAGCGCTCATTCCAACTTTTTCGAGGTTTTCGAGTGCAATTTGTGTGGCTTCTTGTTTATTTCTCTTTAAAACTACAACCTGTGGGCGTATACAGTTTTCGAGCGCAGTCATGTTATTAAATAGGTTAAACTGCTGAAAAACCATGCACACTTTAGCTCTGTAAGCGCAAAGGTCAAATTTCTTTTGAGTAATATCTTGGCCGTGGAATAAAATTTTGCCGCCCGTGGGCTCTTCTAAAAGGTTGATGCAACGAAGCATGGTGCTTTTTCCCGAGCCGGAAGAGCCTATAATGCTCACTACCTCGCCTTTGTTAACGCAAAGGTTAATATCGCGAAGCACTTCGTGATCGCCAAAGCTCTTTTTAAGATTTTCAAGTTTAATTACGCTATCCATCAGCCGTTACTCCTTATCTTTATTTCTGCGTTGGGATCAGATTGCGAGCCGCAGATGGTATAATTTCCTTTACCTTCGAGCTTCTTTTCGAGAAGACGTAAAAGTCTAGTAATACTAAAGGTAAGAATAAAGTAAATAACGCAAATAATTAAATAGGTTTCAAAAGTCATATAGTTGTCCCTAATAATATTACCGCCTATTGTATACAGCTCGTAAACACCTATTACGTTGAGAACGGAGGTATCTTTAATATTGATAACGAACTCGTTGCTTATAGAGGGAAGAATGTTGCGGAACATTTGGGGAATAATTACGTTAAACATCGCTTGCGAATGGCTCATACCAACCGAGTATGCGCCCTCAAACTGACCTTTGTCAACCGAAATTATGCCTCCGCGCACGATTTCTGCCATGTAAGCGCCGGTGTTAATCGAAACGATAACGATACCTGTAGTAACTACGGGCAGGGTGTTTCCGCCGGCAATTCCCGCATAGCCCCAGTATATTACCATTGCTTGTACCATCATTGGAGTTCCCCTAAAAATTTCTACGTAAGCAGAAATAACGGCGTTTATCCCCTTTTGAAGCCCTCTTACGAATGAGTTTTTAGAATATGGAGTGGTGCGGATAAGCCCGGTAAGCACGCCGATAACAAGGCCTATTACCGTGCCGACTAAAGCGATTAGTAGGGTGTTTCCTACGCCGATTAAAATGATGGGGTAGTTCTTTTCAATTATGCTCCAAACCCTTTCGAAAAAGTTCATTTCGGAGGTGGACTTTGCAAGCAAATTGCTTGCTAAACTGTTTAAGTGCATTTTAATTTACTATCCTTAAAATATCTTTTTAAATTTTAGGCAAATACCAGATAATCAACTTATAGGCCGCTATTAGTTAGCTTTTTTGTAAATAATAACGAGGTTTGAAACGTAGTAACAATCGGTAAAATCAACCATTTGCTCACGTTCTTCGGTGGGGCTCATGCCGGCGATAATGCCGTCTACTGCGTTAGATTGAACTGCGGGGATAAGAGCGTCCCATTCGTATTGGTAAACTTCAAGAGCCATTCCGAGTTCAGCTGCAATGTATTTAGCAACTTGAACGTCGTATCCGTTGGCGTAAAGGGTTGAGCCCGTAGGACCGTTTGCGATAACAACTGCATCGTTTGCAGGTGTTGTTTGAGTCCAGTTAAAAGGATCGTAACCGCATTCCATAGCGATTTTTAAAGTGCCGTTAGAGGTATTTGTGTTGTTAGAAACGAGAACGATGTCTTCACCGCTATCGGTATCTTTATCTAAGCTTAAGGCAACCATCTGTTCCATAAGTTCAATTTTAGTTTGGAGTGAAATGGTGGCGATAACTTCGTTTACGCTTTCAACTAAAGGATTGCCCGTCGTAAACGCTACTGCAATACCAGTTTCTGCTTCGGTTGCGGTAAAGCCGGTTTGGTTGTTAACGAAGGGGAGATATGCAAGCGAGCTATCTTTTAAGCATTCTGCATATGCCGTGGGCTCTTCTGCTACGTAACCGTCGATTACGCCTTGTTTAAGAGCGATTAAAAGAGTGGGGAAGTCGGGATAATCTTTAACGGTAATATCGCTAATTTGTTCAAGTGCATCATAGTGGAAGGTGCCCGATTGAGCTGCTATGGTTGCGCCGCTTAATTCGCTTATGTTTTTAGCGTTTGAAAGGTCAACCTTGTTTCTTCCGCCGCAAGCGGTAAAGCTGAGTGTGAGTAGTGCTGCTGCTAAGATTGCAATAATCTTTTTCATAGTTCTTCTCCTATAACTATATAATATGGTTTTTGCAAAACAAAAAGGTCGAAGCAAAGTGCCACGACCTTATTACGCAAAGTAAGTGTAATTAAATCGAACGAAAGCACTCCACAATATAATTGTGACAGTTGCAAAGATATTATCCTTGCACCCAACGTATAACCGCTCAAACAGTTATGCATTTCGGCAGCCGTACCTTTCTGCTTTAGGTCTTAAACGTTTGAGCGTCTACCTAAAGTTACTTTTTACAAACTGCGCCTCTAATCATTCTATGATTCGACTATTAAGTTTTACCACGATATGTTAGCACACTTTTTTAAAGATGTCAACGCTTTTGCCCCCACTTTAAAAAAATATATGTTTTTTTGCTTATTAATCGTTTGACAACAGCCGTCTTTTGGCGTATAATATCAATTGCTACCAAAATAGTAGCAATTAGGTGATTATGAAAATTTCTTCAAAGGCCCATTACGGATTGCAAGCGGCGTATATTTTAGCAAAGCGCGGTACAACCGTTTCGGCAAAAGAGCTCGAAAAAGAAATAGGCGTTTCGTGCAAGTATTTAGAAAGGATAATGCGCATTTTAACGGGCGCGGGCGTGGTTTTAACCGCGCGCGGAGCGGCCGGTGGCTATTACCTTGCAAAAAGCGCGGAGCAAACCACCGCGGGTGAGATAGTGCGCGCGTTAGAGGATGAATTAGAAATTATCGGCTGTGTAAAAAACACCGCTTGCTCTAAATGCTCGTCAAGCTTGGTGTGGAAAAAGCTTTATTCGGGCATTAATCAAATTTTAAACGGAATAACTTTGGCTGATATGATCTCGGCAAGTGAAGAGAGTAACGGCGTAAAAAATATGCCCGTTCAGCCATGCACAACGTGCGCGCAAAAGGGTAAGGAGGGCTGCTCTTGCAAGCAGTAAAATGCGCGTTAATCGCGCTATAGCCCCATTTTTATATAAAATTGTTATAAATATAGCCTAATTTTGTTAGGCTTAAGGTGATATATGCAAAGAAGTATTTATTTAGACCACGCGGCAACTACAAAGGTAGACGAGCGCGTAATTCAAAAGATGCTTCCGTATTTTTCAGATATATACGGAAATGCAAATAGCCAGCACTTTTACGGGCGTAAAGCTCAAAAGGCGTTGGATGAGGCGCGCGACCAAATTGCTCAAATAATCGGCGCAAATCCATCGGAGGTTTATTTTACCTCTGGCGGTACAGAGGCAGATAACTGGGCTGTATGCGGGCTTGCTCGAGCAAACAGCACAAAGGGTAAACATATAATAACAACAAAAATAGAACACGCAGCAATTTTCGGCGCTTGCAAAACTTTAGAAAAAGAGGGCTACGAGGTAACCTACGTCGACGTAAACGAGGATGGAATAGTAGATCTTGCTAAGTTAGAGAGTGCAATTAGGCAGGATACGGTTTTAATTACCTGTATGTACGCAAACAACGAGATAGGCACTATTCAGCCCATCGAGCGTATAGTTGAAATTGCTAAAAAGCACAAGGTAATTTTCTTTACCGACGCGGTGCAGGCTATACCCGTTATGAATATTAACGTTAAGCAGGTTGGGGTAGACGCAATGGCTTTTTCATCGCACAAGTTTAACGGGCCCAAGGGTGTAGGCGTTTTATATTTACGTAACGGAGTTAAAATAAGCAATATTATATCGGGCGGTCACCAAGAGCGTACTCGTAGGGGTGGAACGTCGAACGTTGCAGGTGCGGTTGGTATGGCCGAGGCTTTAAGACTTAACCGCTTAACCTTGGAGCAAGACGTTGAGTATATTCGCTCGCTTCGCGATTTGTTCGTAAGCAGAGTTCAAAACGAAATTCCATTTGCCAAATATAACGGACACCCGCAGTTGCGCGTTCCGGGTAATGCAGATTTTTCGTTTGAATTTATAGAAGGCGAGTCAATACTCTTTTCGTTAGACCTTGAGGGAATTGCCGTTTCTTCAGGCTCGGCATGTTCTTCCGGCTCGTTAGAGCCATCGCACGTGCTATTGGCAATCGGTGTTGAAGAGGCTGTGGCTCACGGCTCTATACGCTTTTCGTTCGGCAAAGAAAATACCGTTGAAGAGGTTAATTACGTTGTAGACAAGCTTAAGCAAATAGTTGAAAGATTGCGCATGATGTCGCCTTTATATAAGGTTGAAAGTAAAACTACAAAATGCTAAAAGTCGGCATATAAGTCGATTAATCGCACATTTTTAATAAAAAGTTAACAAAGGAGTTTAATATATATGTATAACGATAAAGTAATGGAAGCATTTAAAAATCCCAAAAACGTAGGCGAAATAGAAAATTACGATGGTATAGGCGTAGTGGGCAACGCCTCTTGCGGCGATATAATGCAAATTACCATTAAAGTAGAAAACGGTATTATAGTAGATGCAAAGTTTAAAACTTTTGGCTGTGCGGCTGCAGTAGCAACCTCTTCAACTGCAACGCAAATGGTTATCGGCATGACTTTAGAGGAGGCTTTAGCGCTTACCAATAAAAAAGTAGTAGAAGAACTCGAGGGCTTACCCCCTCAAAAAATTCACTGCTCGGTGCTTGCTGAAGAGGCAATCAAAAAGGCAATTGAAGATTACAAATCAAAGCAGTAATTTATAAGGTCGCTTATTTAGCGGCCTTGTTTTTTACCTTTTAAAAAAGTGATAGATAAAATTTGATTAAATTATTGCAATAAAGTTAACAATGTGGTATAATGTATAAAAAGATATATAAGCATTGCGCTTTTACTTTAAAAAACACAAACTTTTAGTGATCACGCTTTTAAAAAATAGCGTTTCCGTTTTAGCTTCGTGCGCGCAAGCTTAATAATTATAGTATGGTTTTAGGAGAATTTTATGGATATTAATCAAATTTTGGCAAAATGCGATCATACCTTACTCGGTCAAACGGCAACGTGGGCAGATATTAAAAAAATATGCGACGAGGGAATGAAATATAAAACGGCATCAGTTTGCATTCCGCCTAGTTTTGTTAAGCGTGCTAAAGAATACGTTGGCAACAACCTCGCAATTTGTACGGTTATAGGCTTTCCTAACGGATATAGCACTACGTCGGTTAAAATTTTTGAAACGCTTGACGCGATAAAAAACGGTGCTGACGAAATTGATATGGTTATAAACGTTGGCGAACTTAAGGCCGGAAATTACGATTACGTTCGCAAAGAAATTTACGGTATTAAGGCCATGTGTGGCGATAAAATTTTAAAAGTTATTATTGAAGCTTGCCTTTTAACTGATGAAGAAAAAAAGGTTTGCTGCCGTTTGGTTACCGAAGCGGGTGCCGATTATATTAAAACCTCAACCGGATTTTCAACCGGTGGTGCTACTCGCGAAGACGTTGCGCTTATGGTTGCAAACGTAGGTCCGGGCGTAAAAACTAAAGCGGCCGGCGGTATTTCGGGTATTAGCGACGCTGAAGATTTTATTAATTTAGGCGCAGATAGGCTTGGCACGAGTAGGGTTGTTAAGGCTGTTATCGCAGCCGAAAACGATAAACCCGAAGATAACAACGGCGGAACTTATTAATTGGCAAAACGTGCGTTAATCGCACTATAGGCACACTTTTTATAAGAATTTAAACAAGGGAGATATAAATATTATGGCAGTACCAACCCCACATATCACGGCTAAAGAGGGCGATTTTGCAAAAACCGTTTTAATGCCGGGTGATCCTTTAAGAGCAAAATTTATTGCAGAAAATTATCTTGAAAACGCAGTTTTAGTTAACAACGTACGCGGGGTTAACGGTTATACGGGCTATTATAAAGGCAAAAGAGTTTCGGTAATGGCTTCGGGTATGGGGCAACCCTCTATTGGAATTTATTCGTACGAATTATTTAATTTTTACGGTGTAGAAAATATTATTCGCGTAGGCTCTTGCGGAAGCTTTCATAAAGATTTGCACGCGCGTGATATAATAATTGCGATGGGCGCTTGCACTAACGGCAATTACGCTATGCAATACAATTTACCGGGTACGTTTTGCCCCATAGCAAGTTTTGATCTCGTTAAAAGAGCGGCCAAGCTTTGCGAAAAGGCGGGCGTTAATTACATGGTAGGAAACATCTTTTCATCAGACACCTTCTACGATGACGCCAACAGCGGTATGCAGTGGGCTAAAATGGGTGTTTTGGGTGTTGAAATGGAATCTGCGGCTCTTTATTGCAATGCGGCACGCGCAGGTAAAAACGCACTTTGTATTTGTACCGTTTCTGATTCGTTTATTTATCCGGAAGAAAATACAACCGCTGAAGAAAGGCAAAATTCTTTTACTAAAATGATGGAAATTGCGCTTGAACTTGCTTAACAAATAAAAATAAAATTTTACAAAAGTGCCGTTAATCAACTTATATGGGCACTTTTTGTAACTATGTAAGGAATTATTAATGAATAAAAGAGTATTTTTAATAGTATTAGATAGCGTTGGAATAGGGGCTTTACCTGATGCCGCCGATTGGGGGGATGAGGGAAGCAATACCTTGGGCGCTATAAAAAATCATCCCAAATTTAACTGCCCAAATCTTGAAAAGATGGGGCTTATGAATATCGACGGTGTGGGCGGTGGTGTAAAAAATCCTACTGCGAGCTTTGCAAAAATGGCCGAGCTTTCTTTGGGTAAAGATACCACTATAGGTCATTGGGAAATAGCCGGCGTGGTTTCGCCAAACCCTCTGCCCGTATATCCGAACGGATTCCCGCAAGAAGTTATTGAGCAGTTTGAAAAGCTTACCGGCAGAAAAACTTTGTGTAATAAGCCGTACTCCGGCACAGACGTTATTCGCGATTACGGCGAAGAGCATCTAAAAACGGGTGCTTTAATAGTGTACACCTCGGCAGATAGCGTGTTTCAGGTTGCCGCACACGAAAGTATAGTTCCCGTTGAACAGCTTTATGAATATTGCGAAATTGCCCGTTCAATTTTAGTGGGTAAGCACGGAGTGGGTAGGGTAATTGCTCGCCCGTTTGAGGGAGAATACCCCTTTAAGCGCACGTCGCGCCGCCACGATTATTCATTGCTTCCCCCCTCGAACACCATGCTTGACCTTATAAAAGAAAGCGGAAAAGAGGTTATTTCGGTAGGTAAAATTTACGATATTTTTGCAGGGCGTGGGCTAACGGCTTCAAACCGTATTAAAAACAACGAAGACGGAATGGAAAAGACCATTCAAATTGCTAAAGAGCAATTTAACGGCCTTTGCTTTGTTAATTTGGTTGATTTTGATATGGTTTACGGCCACCGTAACGATATAGAGGGATACGCAAACGCTATGACCGTTTTTGATAAACAGCTTGAGCAGCTTTTGCCATTACTTAAAGAAGAAGATATTTTAATAATAACTGCAGACCACGGTTGCGACCCCAAAACCCCCTCTACCGATCATTCTCGCGAGTATACGCCAATGATTATTTTCGGCAATAAAATTAAAGCGGGCGTAAACCTAAAAACGCGCAAAAGCTTTTCAGATATTTCGGCAACGGTGCTTGAGTATTTAGAAATAAATCAAGGCGATACGGCGGGCGAAAGCTTTTTAAGTGAAGTACAAAAGTAGGCCTATAACGCGATTAGCGCAGGTTTTTATATAAACTAACCTTTTTTGAGGAGAAAAATTATGACCGATAAACAACTTATGGAACTTGCAGTTGAGGCAAGAAAAAGGGCGTATACTCCATACTCAGGCTTTAAGGTAGGGGCAGCCCTTTTGGCAAAAAGCGGCAAGGTGTATTTGGGCTGCAATATCGAAAACGCTGCCTATACTCCCACCAACTGCGCTGAACGTACCGCGTTTTTTAAAGCGGTAAGCGAGGGAGAAATGCAGTTTGAAAAAATTGCAATAGTAGGCGGAAAGGAAGAACTTTTACCCCTTTGTGCTCCTTGCGGCGTTTGTAGGCAGGTTATGGCGGAGTTTTGTGACGATCAGTTTGAGGTAATACTTGGCACGCCCGATAATTTTAAAGGGTATAAGCTAAACGAGGTTTTACCGTTTGCGTTTACTCCCGTGCATTTAAATTAGTCAAACTTTTTATTGATTAATAATCAAGCTTTTAATTAACTAAACTTTTTTAAAGTGACTTTACCGCTAAAATCAAAGGGCACGTTGACTGTGGCAAAAGCTATAGCCAGTGTGCTTTTTTACGTGTCGCACAAAAACCTGACAAAAAATGTGGTAAAACGCTTGTAAAATGGCAATAAATGCCTAAAATCGGTTTACTTATAAATAAAAATAAAGTATAATGTATAAGCGCTATTATAGTTATTATTCATAATGGAGATATATACAATATGGGATTAATTAGGTACATTCTAAATTCCGATTCACGCCGCAGCTTGCGCAAAATCAGCGCTACCGCCGATAAGATTATGGCTATGTCGCCAAAATATGAGGCAATGAGCGATGAAGAGCTTCGCAATCAAACGGTAATTTTAAAAGAAAAATTGGCAAAGGGCGCAACTCTCGACAGTATTTTACCCGAAGCGTTTGCTACTGTAAGAGAGGCATCTTACCGCGTTCTCAATATGCGTCACTATCACGTTCAGCTAATGGGCGGTATCTGCGTACACCAAGGCCGTGTTGCAGAGCTTAAAACGGGTGAAGGTAAAACGCTTATGGCAACCTTGCCCGCATACCTTAACGCTCTTACCGGTAAGGGCGTACACATCGTTACGGTAAACGATTACCTTGCAAAGCGTGACGCTGACTGGATGGGCAAAGTTCACCGCTTTTTAGGTTTAACTGTAGGCGTAAACGTTCACGAGCTTACCGATGACGATAAGCGCGCCGCTTATGCGTGCGATATTACCTATGGCACGAATAACGAGTTTGGTTTTGACTATTTGAGAGATAACTTAAAAGTTCACTTAAAGCAAATGGTACAGCGTGGCTTAAACTTTGCTATCGTAGACGAGGTTGACTCCATTTTAATTGACGAAGCGAGAACTCCGCTTATTATTTCGGGCAGAGGTAACAAATCTTCTGAAATGTATGCTTCGGCAGACAGATTCGTTCGTTCTTTAAAGATTGATCAAGATTTTACCATTGATATTAAAGAAAAATCTGTGCAAATTACCGAAAGTGGCTCGAGAAAGGCAGAGAACTTTTTCGGCGTAGGCAATATTGCCGATATAGAAAACGCAGAGCTCAACCACCACATTCAACAGGCTCTTAAAGCACACCATATTTTCAAACGTGATAACGATTATATCGTTCAGGATAACGAAATTATTATCGTAGATGAATTTACCGGTCGTTTAATGATTGGTCGTAGATATTCAGAGGGTTTACACCAGGCTATCGAGGCAAAAGAAAGGGTTATAATTCGCAACGAAAACCAAACTCAAGCTACTATAACCTTTCAAAACTACTTCCGTTTATATAGCAAGCTCTCGGGCATGACGGGTACTGCAAAAACGGAAGAAGAGGAATTTAAAACCATTTACGGCCTTGACGTATTAGAAATTCCCACCAATAAGCCGGTTATCAGAAAGGATCAGCACGACGTAGTTTATTCAACTCAAAAGGGCAAGCTTCGCGCTATAGTAGACGAAATAGTTCGCTTAAACGAAAAGGGCCAGCCCGTGCTCGTAGGTACCGTTACCGTTGAAAAATCAGAAGAAATTTCACGCGAGCTGTTAAAACGCCGCGTTCGTCACCAAATATTAAACGCTAAAAACCACCGCCGTGAAGCAGAAATTATTGCGCAAGCGGGCAAGCTTGGCGCGGTTACGATTGCAACCAACATGGCGGGCCGTGGTACGGATATTTTGCTGGGCGGAAACCCCGAGTTTTTGGCTAAGCAAGATTTAAGAAATCACGGCGTTGAAGAAGACGTTATCGAAATGGCTATTTCTTACGTACAAAACGTACCCGATGAGGTAGAAGAGGTGCGTAAGGAATACCGCAGACTTCTTGCAGAGCATCAAGCGGTAACCGATAAAGAAAAAGAAAAGGTTACCGAAGTTGGCGGCTTGTTTATTTTAGGTACTGAGCGTCATGAATCGCGCCGTATCGATAACCAGCTTCGCGGTCGTGCAGGCCGTCAGGGCGACCCCGGTGAGTCGAGATTTTATATTTCGCTTGAAGATGATCTTGCAACCCGCTTTGGCGGAGAGCGCTTACAAAAGATTTACTCGATGTTCAAGGTTGACGAGAATACGCCTATCGAGGCAAAAATGCTTTCAAAGAGTATTGAAAACGCCCAACGCACCATTGAGGGTAAAAACTTTGGTATAAGAAAGCACATTTTAGGTTACGACGACGTTATGAACCGTCAGCGTATGGTAATGTACGAAGAAAGAATGAAGGTTCTTCGCGGTGAAAACGTTCACCAAGACGTATTAAACCTTATTCCCGATTACGTAACCGGTTTATTCCATTCTACCGTTAACGTTTCTAACGAGCCCTCTTCGTGGGATGAACAAGCGCTTAACAAAATTTTACAAGAAAGGGTTTTACCTGTTGGCGTTGAATTTATAACTCGCGAAAAGCTTATCAATTGGGATAGCAAAACCATTATCGAAAAAACTATAGATAAAGTTATTGAGTGCTACGAAGAAAAAATTGAATTATATAAAGAAAAGGGTATCGATTACCACGAGGTAGAAAGAATTATTCTTTTAAGAAACGTAGATACCAAGTGGATTGAACACATCGACTCGATGGATAGATTAAAACGCGGTATTTCTTTGCGTGCATACGCTAATGAAGATCCGTTGATTTCTTACAAGCGTGAAGGTCTTGAAATGTTTGAAGAAATGACTGCTAGCATTCAAGAGGATACCATTAAATATCTTCTTAAAATCGAGGTAGAAAAAGTTCCGCAAAGAACTGAAAAGAAAAACTTCGTAGAAAGCGGCGGTTCGTTAGAATCTCCCCAGCGCACGGTGGTTAATAAGCAAAACGTGGGCAGAAACGATCCTTGTCCATGCGGAAGCGGTAAAAAATATAAAAACTGTTGTGGCAGATAATAATTTATAAAAGTAGCCTATAACCATTGTTAATCGCGTTATAGGCCAACTTTTTGTAAAAAAAATTAATTGATTTTTTATAAAACGAGTAAAACGTTAACTTTTACCGTTAAACAATTTAGGAATTAACAGTTATGATTAGAACAGATATTTATACCCAAAAAATTCGTCAGCTGCGTGACACCCTGAAAGAGGCAGGGTACTCTCTTTGACACGGATAAATTAAGAGAGGAGCAAAAACAGTTAGAGGCAGAGCTAGAGCTTCCCGAGGTATGGGCAGATCTTGAAAGATCGGCAAAGGTATCGAAAAAGCTTCAGCAAATCAAAAACAAACTTTCAGTTTATGATAGAACGGCAAAGTCGGTAGACGATATTGAAGAGCTTTTAGCTTTAGCCGAGGAAGAAAACGACGAAAGTTTGGTTCCCGAAATAGAAGGCGATCTTGCCCGCGCAGAAGAGGATATTGAGCAGCTTCGCTTACAAACCTTACTTCGCGGAAAATACGATGGGTTAGACGCTATTCTCACCTTACACGCAGGCGCGGGTGGAACGGAAGCGTGCGATTGGACTGAGATGCTTTATCGCATGTATATATGTTACGCCGAAAAGCACGGCTATAAGCTTACCGAATATGATAGAGTAGACGGCGACGGAGCGGGCTTAAAGAGCGTAACCTTTAAAGTAGAAGGGGATAACGCTTACGGATATTTAAAGAGCGAAAAGGGGGTGCACCGTTTAGTGCGCATCTCTCCTTTTGATGCAAACGCCAGAAGGCATACTTCATTTTCATCTGTTGAGGTTATGCCCGAAATCGAAGACTCGGGCGAAATAGTAATCAAACCCGAAGAGCTTAAGGTTGACACCTACCGTTCTAGCGGTGCAGGTGGTCAGCACGTTAATAAAACTGAATCGGCAATACGAATTACTCACCTTCCTACCGGAATAATAGTGGCTTGCCAAAACGAGCGAAGTCAGGTTCAAAACCGCGAGCGCGCTATGAAAATGCTTATGAGTAAGCTTATTGAAAAGCGTGAAAGCGAGCGAATGGAGGAGGCTGCGTCCATTAAGGGCGAAATGAAAAAAATCGAGTGGGGTAGCCAAATTCGTTCATACGTATTTTGCCCCTATACTATGGTTAAAGATCACCGAACGGGGTGTGAAACGGGCAACGTAAACGCCGTTATGGATGGCGAAATCGACGCTTTTATTATTGACTATTTAAAAAAATCTTAAGGCAAAGCAAATGAGTTATATCGACGATATAAAAAAGCGCCCTATAAAAGAGGACGCCATAATTTTGGCTATAGAATCCTCTTGTGATGAAACGGCGTGCGCCATACTTCGCGGGCGAACGGAATTGCTTTCTTCAGAGATAGAAAGCTCTATGACCGAGCATATAAAATTTGGGGGAGTAGTGCCCGAAATTGCTTCGCGCGCACATACTGCCGCAATATCTATCGTTGTAGAAAGGGCGTTAAAAAATGCAAACGTACAGTTAAATCAAATAGATGCGGTAGCCGTAACGTACGGTTCGGGCTTACTTGGTGCACTGTTGGTAGGCGTATCTTACGCAAAGGCGCTAGCTTACGCATTAAAAGTTCCGCTTATACCCGTAAGCCATATTCGCGGGCATCTTGCGGCTATTTATCTTGCCGACGATAAGCTTCAGCCCCCCTTTATATCGCTGCTTGCAAGCGGTGGACATACCGCAATTATCGACGTTAAGAGTTATTCTGAATTTGAAATTTTGGGCGGTACGCTCGACGACGCGGTAGGCGAGGCGTTTGATAAGGTTGCAAGGGTGTTGGGGCTTTCTTATCCGGGTGGGCCTAACGTAGAAAGGCTTGCGCTTGAGGGAGCTAACAGCATAGAGCTTCCAAAAATGTTAAAGGGCAAAGAGGGATACGATTTTTCATACAGCGGATTAAAAACCGCAGTAATAAATTACGTTCATAACTGTGAGCAGAAGGCAATTGAGGTAAATAAGGCAGACGTTGCAAGGTCATTTCAGCACGCAGCCGTGGAGGTGCTCGTTAAAAAGAGTGTAAAGGCGGCTATTGAGCGCGGGAGAACGGTTGTAACGGCAGGCGGTGGAGTTGTTGCGAACGGCTATTTACGCTTTTTGCTCGAAAAAACTTGTGAAAAAAAGGGTATACGTGCAGTGTTGCCGCCTAAAAAGCTGTGCACCGATAACGCCGCAATGATAGCAGCAGAGGGGTATATACAGTATTTGAAAGGTAATTTTGCAGACCTCGATTTAAACGCGGTTGCTCGCGTTAAGTTTGAATAAAGTCAATATTTTTACTAAACAATTGCTAAATTAGCCTAAAAGCGGGCAAAACTAATTTTTTTTAGAATAAATATTGCATAAAAGTATTGACAAAACAACTTATTATTTGTATAATAAGTATATAATACTACGTGCGAGTGCTTTTGGCGTGCAATTTTTTGCCTCGCCCAACAGTATTTGTATATAATTTTGTATATAATAAGGTAGGAGTATGTTATGAAATTATTTAAAAACATATTACTTTCGGTCGTTGTTTTAGCATTAGTAGCAGGCTTTGCCGCTTGTGATTTTGCACCTAAGGGCTACGAGGCAACCGGCGGCGAATATTTTACTTACATCTTGCTTGAAGACGGAACTTACGAGGTTGCCGCAAATGCAGAGGCAGAGCTTCCCGCTCTTTTATGCTTACCCACCGAATATAACGGTGCAAGCGTAACCGCAGTTGCTGCAAACGGCTTTAAAGATGCAACTTCCGTTACCGAAGTACGCATCCCCGAAAATATCGCAGTTATTGGCGAAAATGCATTTAGAGGCTGCACTGCGTTAGCAACTCTCTATTTTTATAAGGGCGTAACCGAAATTAAGGCTGGTGCTTTTTACGGCTGCACCGCTTTAGAAAAGCTTGAACTTCCCAAATCACTCGTTGTTTTAGGCGATTCTGCTTTTGGTATGTGCACGGGGCTTACTAAAGTTACCCTTTCTGATAAGGTAACCACCGTTGGCGAATACTGCTTTGCATATTGCACTAACGTTAGCAAGGTATATATTCCTCATAACGTTCAAAATCTTGCCGCAACCGCATTTGCCGGTGTAGAGGCTGAGTTTGAAATTTCTGCAAGCAATCCTTATTATAAATTAGACGAAAACGGATTACCCATTGCAAAATAATTTTTAGCAAATTATAAAGCCGATTGCGGCGTGTTGTTGCAATCGGCTTTTTTGTATAATTTTATTTAAACTACGGTTAATCGCGCTATAGGCTTATTTATTTAGTTAATACTTATTTAAAATCAATAAATTTTTACTGCACGGGTGATCATTATGAACAGTTTGTTAATAGGAATTTGCGGTGGTACGGGTAGCGGAAAAACAACGCTTGCTCAAAAGGTTTCTACCTATTTTGGTGATGACGTTTTGCTCTTTAGTATGGATAATTATTATAAATCAAACAGCCACCTATCGTACGAGCAAAGGGTAAAAATTAATTACGATCACCCAAACGCATTCGATAAAGAGCTTTTGTTAAGCCACGTAAAGGCGTTAAAGCAAGGGCAAAGCGTTGATATGCCTACTTACGACTTTTCACAGCATACCCGCTCTAACAAAATTTGCAAAGTTCAGGCAAAAAGCGTAATTATTATAGAGGGAATATTGCTTTTTGCCATCAGCGAGCTCGTTGAACTGTTAGATATTAAAATATTCGTAGATACCGACGCCGACGTTAGAATTTTGCGCAGAATTTTACGCGACGTAAAAGATAGAGGTAGAAGTTTAGATAGTGTAATAGATCAATATTTGCAAACAGTAAAGCCCATGCACGAAAGTTTTATTGAGCCATCTAAAAAGCATGCCGATATAATCGTTCCAGAAGGGGGCTTTAATCAAAACGCTTTTGAAATGATAACCAGCTTAATAACAAAAAAACTAAATTGATAAAGTATTATAAAAACTAAAAAGTGCCGCTATATATTGATTAGCGGCACTTTTTTGATATAATAAATTCATAACGTTATACGTTGTTTAGCTTTTTTAACTGTTTAAAAAACTATGCGTTGTTCTTAGAAGTCAAAGGGTTAAGGGCTATGCGTAAATAAAGCAGCCAAATTTATATAAAGCCTTTTAAAAGGGTAAAAGATTAAGGTGTTCTAACAGTATTTTTAATCCAATCAAAATTAAAACGATACCGCCAATTAATTCCGCTTTATTTTTAAGCTTATCGCCAAATTTAAAGCCCACGTAGCCGCCTACGTAGCAAAATGCAAAGGTAATTGCCGCTATAATTAAAACTGCGGTATAAATAGAGGTTTTTACGGGTAAAAAAGCAAACGTTATTCCAACGGCCAAAGCATCTATGCTGGTGGCAACTGCCATAATAATGAGCTCTTTTATTTTAAAGTCGTTACACTCGTTTTGTTCTTTTTCTTGATTTAAGCTTTCGATTATCATTTTTACGCCGATAAAAGCGAGCAAACCAAATGCAATCCAATGATCAAACGCGGTAATATAGCTTTCAAATTGCTTGCCTACAAGCCAGCCGATAAGTGGCATTAAGCCTTGAGCCAATCCAAACGCAAGGGCTGTAATTGCCGCTTGTTTTTTATTAAATGGGCGCATTTTTATGCCTCTGCAAATGGAAACGGCAAATGCGTCCATCGAAAGCCCTACGGCAATAATTATTACTTCAGTAATGCTCATTTGTGCTTCTCCAAAAATATACTAATAGTGAGTTAATCGCGCTATATACCGATATTTATATTTTTTTACTTTAGTTTAAGCGTTTAATGGATCGGTTGGTTGTTTAACCAAGTTGTTTAGCCAAACTCCTTTTTTTATTAAAATTAGGCCTATAACCGCCTTAATTATATCGACTGATAGAACACAGGCGTAAATTACAACGGCGTTCATTTGGGTAAAGTTTGCAAGCACGTAAGCTATCGGAACAGAAACGAATGCGGCAAAAAAGCTATCGAATAAAAAGGTTAAAAGAGCCTTTCCGCCTGAGCGAAGGGTAAAGTAACTGTTGTGAACTAACGAATGTACGGGCATAAACGCCGAACAAATAAGAAGCATGCTTACGGCAAGGGCTTTAACCTCGTTGGTGGTTTTATAAAGGTGAACCAATAGTGGCGAAAATGCCGCCATTAGCCCGCCCAAAATTATGCAACTTGCTAAAGATAGAGCCATAATTTTGTTATCGGTGTCGCGCGCTTTTTCAATTTCGCCTGCACCGAGAAGATTGCCTACCATAATTCCGATAGCGCTCCCGAGCGACATAAACACTATGCTGAACAGGTTGCTAAAGGTAATGTTTATATTCATTGCTGCAACTACTGCTAATCCGCGTATAGAGTAGCAATAAAGTAAAAGCGTTTGAGAAATAGACCAAAGTGCTTCGTTAAACATAAGGCTTGCGCCCTTTTTAACGAGTTTAATGCAAATTTCTTTTGGTATTTTTAAACTGCTGAACAAATGCTTAAAAAATACAAATCTATTTAAGTGAGTATGCGTGTAAATTACTATAACCGCACATTCAACGCATCTGGCAATAACGGTTGCTATAGCCGCGCCCTCAACGCCTAGTGCGGGCAGACCTAATTTTCCAAAAATAAGCAGGTAGTTTAAAAGTACGTTAACAGCTACCGAGCAAAGGCTAGCAACCATAGGCATTACCGTTTCGCCCGTTTCGCGCAAGGTGCTTGCGTAAATAATGGTAATGGTGTTGGGAATTTGAGCAAAAATTACTATTTTTAAATATTGCTGTGCGTAAAACAGAGCAAGCTCTAAATCTCCGCTTTCGCTGCCGTCGTGCAAGAATAAATTGATTAACGGAGTAGAAAAAAAGGCCAAAATTAAGCCTATAACTAGGGCGGTAACCGCGCTTATATAAATTTTAAAGCGCACGGTATATCGAATACCATCTTGATTTTTGCTGCCATGGTACTGCGCGGTGAAAATACCAGCGCCGGCCGTTCCGCCAAAAATACACAAAACGTAAATAAAAATCAGTTGGTTTACAATCGCCGTTCCGCTCATTTGCTCCGTGCCAAGCGCTCCAACCATAACGTTATCCAGCAGGTTGACGAGATTGTTTAAGCCGTTTTGCAGTACTATGGGCAAAACTATAGCAATAACAGATTTATAAAATGCTTTATCTCCTATGAACTTTTTAATGCCCATATGCTTCTCCTTATTTTTACTACCCGTACATTTTAACACAATCAAGTGTTTAAAGCAAACGTAAAATAAGCGTTTACCTATTTTATGGTGGGTAAAAGCAAAAAAAAGCGGGAAAACGGTGAAGGTATCCGTTTTCCCGCTGTAAACGCTTTCGCGCCTACAAAAAAAGAAGGAGATGGGTTGGTTATTTTTAATGAGGAAACACGTTACTTATTTCCTACTGCACGATAATGGTAACATTTTAAAAGTAACATTGCGGTTAACTATCGGTTTAATTTTGGTAAATATTAGAACAATTAATAAGTTTTTATATTATTTTGCGACCTTTTTTAAAATACCGGGAAACTATTTTTTAATATAAAGCTAATAAAAATCACCTATTTTTTATAAAAATTGTTTTAAAAAGCCTATTTTTTTCAGTCGTTTTGCGTTGCTCAGCTTACTTAAAGCAAAAAACTTATAAAATTAAAATATTAACTTGTAAATTAGTTTGTAATGTGATATACTTTGTTTGGTAAATTAACCGCTATTTTACCGTAAATTAGCTATAATAAGGTTGTAAAAAAGAAAGGCGAGGCTTAATATGTATAACGTATTAGTTGTTGAAGACGATGTTAATATTTTAAAGCTTATGAGTATAAGGCTTACCAAATCGGGATTTAACGTGTTAAGCGCTACTAACGGTAAAGAAGGTCTTGAAGTTTTAAAAAAGAATGACGTAGATATTGCCGTAGTAGATATTATGATGCCCGTAATGGATGGGTTTGAAATGGTTGAGCATATGCGAGCAGATGGTAAATCTTTGCCCATTATTTTCGTTACCGCCAAAGAGGGTATAGACGATAAGCGAACGGGCTTTAACGTTGGCGCAGATGACTATATGGTTAAGCCAATCGATCACGAGGAGTTGGTGCTTCGAATTAACGCACTGCTAAAACGAGTTCACGTAAGCAAAGAAAAAAAACTGGTGGTGGGCGATTGTACACTTGATTATGAAAGCCTTTCTGTTTTTAACAGCAAGGGAGACGTGGAGCTTCTTTCTAAAAAAGAATTTTTAATTTTGTATAAGCTTTTAAATTATCCCGAGCGCATTTTTACCAAAAATCAGTTAATGGATGAGTTTTGGGGGTACGAAAGCGATACCTTTTCTGATACCGTAAAGGTACACATTAACCGAATACGCAATAAAATAGCGCGATTTCCCGAAATAGACGTAATTACCGTTCGCGGATTGGGATATAGAGGGGTAAAAAATGTTTAATAACAGTAAGCATAGGTTTGCTTGGCAAATTACCTCTATTATATTTTTGTGCTTAATGTCGTCTAGCGCACTCACTATTACCATAACTTTAATAATGGTAAGAATGGGTTTTGAGGTTCATCCTTATACCTTTAGAACGTACGTCATTATCGCCTTTTTGGCTTCAAGCTTTTTAGGAACGGTTATTGCGGCATTTGCTACTAGAAAGTTAAGCGAGGAGTACGCTACCTTTAAAGATACTATAAATCAGGTTGCCAACGGAAATTTCGACGTAGCCTTCCCGGAGGACAACGGAATGATAGATCAAATAGGGAGCGATCTCAATATGATGGTAAAAGAGCTTAAAGGAGTGCAAATTTTGCGCCAAGAGTTCGTTGCCAACTTTTCACACGAGCTAAAAACTCCTATGATATCTATTAACGGTTTTTCGGAACTATTGCTTGCCGATGAAATTTCGGATGAAGAGCGCAAAGAATATGCAAAAATAATTTACGATGAAAGCTCTCGCCTTTTAACTCTTGCTCAAAATACTTTGCTTTTAAGCAAGCTCGAAGGGCAGGCCTTAGTTACCGAGCGCACCTCATTTTATATAGACGAGCTTATTGATAACAGCTTGTTGCTTATGGCAAAGCAAATAGAAGGTAAAAATCTTACTGTAAACAGCGAAATAGCAAAAATTAACTATTATTGGGATTCTAATCTTTTATCGCAAGTTTTTATAAACTTAATAAATAACGCTATTAAATACAGCAACGAAGGGGGCGAAATTACCCTTAAATTGTATTCTACAGAAGAACACGTTGTTTTCGTAATTTCCGATAACGGCGTTGGGATGAACGAGCAAACAATTGAAAGAATTTTTGATCGCTACTATCAAGCCGATAGCTCGCATAAAACGGAGGGCAACGGATTGGGGCTTGCTATAGTAGAAAAAATAATAAAGCTTGCAGGCGGAAAAATTACGGTTAAAAGTAAAATCGGCGAGGGTTCTACCTTTACCGTATACTTACCCGAGTTAAGTAACTAAATAACAAAAAGTGGGGCTATAAGTTGATTAGCTCCACTTTTCGTTTAATAAGGTAAACACAAAGAAGCGGAATATTAATTCCGCTTTTTAATTATGACCAAAAATAATTATTTTGTTATTACGTTTTTATATCCGCCTTCGCCGTAGCGCACGCATTTAGACACGCGCGATAGTGTTGCACTCGAAATTTCAGTTTTTTCAATAATTTCGTTATAGGTTTTTCCCTCTATAAGCATTTGTGCAGCTACTATTCTTTGGCTCATTGATTCAAGCTCTTTAATGGTGCAAAGATCTTCAAAAAATGCTGCACATTCTTCTACCGATTGTATTTTTATTATTTGAGTGTAAAGTTCGGTAAGCATTTTTTCGTAGTTTTTGTTTGCCATAATTATCTCCTTTATCAACGCTTGGTATTTATGTAACCGTTAAAATTCACCCTTGCTCAAAAAAGCCTTTGTTTTTTCGCTCAATGGATTATCGAAAACTTGGATTGGTGTGCCTTCTTCCTCTATAACGCCGTCTGCCATAAAAATAACCTTGTCTGAAACGTTTTTGGCAAAATCCATTTCGTGAGTAACGATAATCATTGTGCGCCCCTCTTCTTTAAGCGATTTAATAACCTTTAAAACTTCGCCGGTAAGCTCGGGATCTAATGCCGACGTGGGTTCGTCAAAGCATAAAATGTCTGGCGAAAGGGCAAGCGCCCTTGCTATTGCAACTCTTTGCTGCTGACCGCCCGAAAGCTCGCACGGATAATTTTGCATTTTGTCGGCAAGGCCAACCCGCTCAAGCAGTTGTTTTGCGGTTATATCGTTAATTGCCTTGTTTTCTTTTACCGCCTTTTTAAATGCAAAACCGCGAATCTTTTTTTCTTTTAGGGAGTTTTGAAAGGTTAAATCCATTGCCAGCGTTACGTTTTGTAGGGCGGTGTATTGCGGAAAAAGATTAAAGCTTTGAAAAACAAGCCCAAACGTTAAATTGTTTTTCATTTGTTTTTTCGCGGGGAATATAACCTCTCCGTTTACCAAAATTTTTCCGCCCGATGCAACCTCTAAAAAGTTTAAGCAACGAAGAAGGGTTGTTTTTCCACTTCCGGAGCTTCCGATGATGGTGAGCACTTCGCCTTTTTCAAGCTCGAAGCTAACCCCTTTTAAAACTTGTGTATCGTTAAAATTTTTAGTTAAATTTTCAACCTGTAATAACGCCATAAATTATACCTTATAGTAAGAAAGTTTCTTTTCGATAAAGTTGAACAGCACGGTAATAATTCCAACGAAAATTAAATAAAACGCGCCTGCGTAAAAGAGTGGCCAAATCAATCCGTCTACAACCATAAATTCCTTTGCCGAAAATATGAGTTCCACTATGCCTATAGAGGTTGCTAGCGCCGTGTCTTTAATAAGGGTAACTATTTCGTTGCTCATCGGTGGAAGTATGCGCTTTATTACCTGCATAAATACTACTTTAAAAAATACTTGGCTTTGATTTAGCCCTAAAACCTTACCCGCCTCGTACTGGCCGTAGGGGATAGACTGTATTCCCCCTCTATAAATTTCTGAAAAATAGGCGGCGTAGTTTATAGAAAAGGCTACGAGAGCGGCTATAAATCTTGTTGAAAAGGTGCTGTCAAACCATTTCCAACCGGTGTTCATTTGTGGCCAAGTAAACCATTTAAGAAGCCCCGGCAGATAAAAGATTGCAAAAATTTGAAGCATTAGCGGAGTGCCGCGAAGTATCCATACCACTATTTTGCTAAACGCGCGTACCGGTGTAAATTTTGAGGTGGTTAAAAAACAAATTATAAGCCCCAGCGGCAGTGAAAAAACTAAGGTAAATATAAATAGCATTACCGATACCGAAAAGCCGTTTAGCAACTCGCCGCTTATTTGTAAAAAGGTTTCCATTTAAAAAAGCTCCAATTTAAAAAGTACAAAAACCGCGCTATAAGTCGATTAACTGCATAAAAGGCTTATTTCGCGGCTTTATATTGAGTTGTTTTAACCTTCTAAAGCTGCTGTGTTTAAAACTACGCTTTGATATTTTTCAGCGAGCTGTTGAAGGGTATTGTCTGCATATTTTGCTTTTAAAAACGCATCGAGCGTAGCTTTTACGTCGCTGTTTTTACGAAGGCCAACGGCAAATACTTCACGTTCAAAGCTTACGGTGTTTACGTCTACTATACAAAGGCTTTCGTATTGGTTTTTACCAACTAGGCTTGCCGCCATAGTATAGTCGATAATTGCAACGTTGCTAGTTCCTGCTAAAACCTCGTTAAGTGCGTCTACCTGTGCGGTAACTTTGGTGTGAGCTGCGTTTAAAATTGATTGGGTAACGATAGCGCCTGCCGATCCGTTTTCTACCGCAATGCTGGCATTTTTAATTTTGTCTACTGAGTTGTAAAGTTCAAGGTTTTGAGATTGAACTACTGCAACCTGCCTATTTTCTGCGTACGAAACCGAAAAATCTATGCTTCCTGCAATCTTTTCGCCTGCGGTCATTCCGTTCCATATAAGGTCTATTTGCTTGGTATTAATTTCTGCAACCTTATTGTTCCAGTCGATAACAACGAACTGACATTCAACGCCTATTTCTTCAGCGAATAATTTTGCTAGTTCTGCGTCAAATCCAACCCATTCGCCATTTTCATCTTGCCAATCCATTGGCTTGTATACGGTTACGCCAACCACCAGCTTGCCCTTTTGTTGTATATACTCAAGGTCTGACTGGGTATCGGTAACTTGGCAGGCAGTAAACGAAAATGCGGTAATAAAAGTAAGTAATAGGGTAATTGCAAAAATTAACGTTTTTTTCATGACTTTCAATCTCCAACAATTTAACACTTTAGTGCGCTAAAGCAATCTTACGTATATATAATACTTTATCTCGCTAAAGAAGTAAAGCGTTTTAACCCGAGTTTTGAAAAATAATTAAAAATTTTTTTAAATTAACTATTATCATAAATTTTTAGTTGCAATATTAACGCAATTTTAAGCTGAGTAACGCGGCTATTACGTAAAATTAGATAATAATGCCGCATGCGCGCGTGAAAAAAATTAAAAAAAATAAAAAAAGAAGGTAATAAATTTATCTTTTTAATAGGGTAATATGTTATAATATATATAAACTATATAAATTAACTTGAGCGAGGAGTTTATGAAGGTATTTACAGCACCCGCTACTTGTATGTTGCCGCAAATAGTTGCCAAGCAGGTAGAGGGTAATCCCTTGCAAAACAGAATAATCTTTTGCGAAGATAAGTTTACCTTAGCAATAGAATTGGCCGTAGCCAAACACTTGGGCGGCACTTTTTGCACGCACGTTTTTTCATTTAACCGCTTTATGCATAAGTACTTGCCAAAGCAAGAAAAGGTGCTTTCTCCCGAAGGGTGCTCCCTTTTAGTAAAGAGCGTTTTGTTGCAACTTAAAAAGCAGCTTATCTGCTTTAAAAACGTATACGATCCAAACCTCGCAAGTACCGTTTACGAGCTTATAGCCCAACTTAAGAGTGCAAAGGTTACTCCTAACGATATATATACTGCATACCAAGCTTCTAGCGGAAATTTAAAAAATAAGCTTCACGACATTCACCTTATTTTTGCCCAGTACGAGCAGTATATTGCTAGCAATAGTTTAACGGACGGAAATAACAGATTATATGCGCTTCCCGCATTTTTTGAAGCAGATGAAAACATAAAAAATACCGACGTTATAGTTGCGGGGTTTTCTTCTCTAAATAGAACCCTATGCGAAATTTTTAAATCACTTTATAAAAATGCTAAAAGTTTATCCTTCGTGGTGGTTGCGGGTGACAACGGTGGGGTTTATACCAACGAGATATATAATTTCGTTACCCGTGAGTTTGATGTTGAAAGTGTAATTAAACAAGATTGCTTTTACGAAAGAGAGGGGCTTTTAAAGGGACTATTCAATCCCGCAGTTAAAAGCGCAGATGGAAAATATAGCTCTAAAATACATCTTTATAGGGCTAAAACGGCTGAAGAAGAAATTATCCACGTTGCTCAACTTATAAAAACGGGTGTAATGCACGGAGCAAGATACAACGATTATTCAGTTTGCGCCGAAAATATTAGTGGGTACGAGCTTTTGCTTCGCCGAGTTTTTGGCGATTATCAAATACCTTTGTTCGTAGACGTAACTAAAAACTTGGGCAAGCATCCGTTAACCCGCTTGGTTTTAAGCTATTTAGATTTGGTAAGGCGTAATTTTGATAGCGCCGATCTTTTGGCCTTTGTTAAAAATCCGCTGTTCGAGCCCAATAAAAATTTTAGCGACGCATTTGAAAACTATTTTATTAAGTTTGCAATAAACAGAAAAACGGTGCAACAGCCATTTATTTATCCCGACGAAAATTTGCCTATTTACGAAGATATTCGCAAAAAGGCGGTTGACGTTTGCTCTTTTATGCCTAAAAATCCCACCTTTTTACAGGCAGTAGATGCTATAAATAAAATGCTCGAGGCTGTTAACGCATATCAAAATTTAGAGCAGGTAGGGCAAAGGCTTTACGATATCGGTCAAGAGGAGTTATTTTCGCTAAACGGTCAAACGGTAGAAAAGTTTAGCGGAGTATTATCAGACGCAGTAAATTTATTAGGCGAAAAAGTTTTGCCTTTAAGCGAGGTAAAAAATATAATTTTTTCGGGCATGACCGCTTGTAAGGTAAGCCTTATTCCCGAATATAGCGACAGCGTTTTTGCTGGTGATTTTCGCGCTGTAAAATACGAGGGTGCAAAAAACGTTTTTGCAATTGGTTTAAACGACGGCGTGCCTGCATGTAAGTTAGATAGCGCTCTGCTTTGCGATCGCGATATAGCAAAAATGGAAAAGGCCGCCGTTTTGGTAGAGCCTAAAATTAAAGAGGTTAACCGCCGCTCTAGAGAAACTTGCTGTATGGCTTTAGCTAGTTTTACCGACCACTTATATCTTTCGTATTCGGTTAAAAACGAAAGTGGAGCAGAGGCTACACAGTCAGAAATTTTTGACTACGTTACCGCAATTTTTAGCCAAAACGGTTCAAAAGGTAGGGTAACGCGCATATACGACAGGGATGATTACGACGCGCTTTCTCAGCAGGTAGAAAAGAGTAGGCAAAACGCATACGCTGCGCGCGAGTACTTAAGCTCGCGCAGTGCTTTTTTTGCTTTTGCGGGCGGAATAAGTAATTATAAAGAGGGTATTAAAAAGGATTTTTCTACTCCGTCGGCATACTATAAGGCGGTTGAGGGTAGTTGCGACTACGACGTTGCAAGCAGTATATTAACGGGTGCAAATTCACAAATAGGCTATTATACCGAGGGCGTAAACTATGCCGGGGGCGGGCTTTCGGCTACCGCAATCGAAGGGTATTTTTCATGCCCTTACAAAAACTTTTTATCGCGCGGGGTTAAGCTCAACGAGCGTGAACAGTCGTCTATTAAAGCTAACGACTTGGGCACGATGGTTCACACCGTTGCAGAAGCATTCGTTAAAAAAGTAGATTGGTCTGCTTCTGCTAGTCAAGCCGAAATTTTGGCAAAACGCATATTTGAGGAAGTGTCGGCCCTTCCCGAATACGCCCGCTATAAGCAAAGCGAGGGCGGAAGGCGTGCTTTTAGCTATATTGGTGCCGAATGCGTAAACTTTTGTATATATTTATACGATAGCTGTAAAAACAGTTGTTTAAAGCCCCGTCATCTCGAGGTTTCTTTTGGTATGGGTGGATATCCGGCCATTTCCGTTCAAACGCGTGCGGGTAAAATGAGCGTTCGCGGTAAGGTTGATAGGGTAGACGTAGATAACGACTGCATGCGCATAATAGACTATAAAACGGGCTCAGTTACCACTGGTAAAGATGAGGAGCTTTTTTATACCGGCAATAAATTACAGCTTTATCTATACGCAAAAGCCTTTTCGGCAAAATATAAGCCACTTGGCTTGTATTATTTTCCTATAACGGCAGATTTTTCAACGGATGAAAATCCAAACGTTATGCAATTAAAGGGAAAAACTATAGCCGACGTTGAGCGTGCTTCGCTTATAGATAATACCATTTCGGCTCAATCGGTAAAGGGTACTTATATCGATTGCAATCTAAAAATGGGAAAGGACGGAAGTTTTACTTACGGCCAAAAGCTTTTAAACGATCAAGAGTTTGAAAAATTTATGGATTACGCAAAGCTTATTGCGGGCGAAGGGCTTTCTGAAATTAGCGAAGGGGTTATTATTCCATCTCCCTACGATAACAGTTGCGATTATTGCAAATATATGGGTATTTGCGGATACGACGGCTCGCTAGACGGGCGTACCCGTTCATTTGAAAGGGTAGATAAGAGTGCTATTTTGCGCGCGCTTGATCCTATGATTGAACAAAAAGATGTAAATAACGAAGGGGAGGATGAGTAGTATGGCGCTTACGGTAGAGCAAAAAAGAGCAATACAATTAAACGAAGGCAACATACTCGTTTCGGCTTCGGCTGGGAGCGGAAAAACCTTCGTTATGATAGAGAGAGTTGCAAGGCTTTTGCTCGAGGGCAAAGCCAACGTAGACGAGCTTTTGTGCGTTACCTTTACCGTTTTAGCGGCTAAAGAAATGAAGCAAAAGCTTGCTAAAAAACTTACCGATGAGTTAAAAAACGGCGGTGATAAACAGCTTATAGAAAGGCAGTTAGATCTTTTGCCTATAAGTAATATTTCTACTATTCACTCGTTTTGCAATAGACTGTTAACCGAATATTTTTACGAGGTAGGTCTTGACCCCGCTTTTAAAATTTTAGATGATAAAGAGAGTGAAATATTAGCTAATCGCGCTATAGACCGACTTTTTGAAGATTTATACGAAAAGAACGATAGCAATTTAAACACATTGTTGCCATACTTTTTTAAATATAGAAGTGATAAATATTTAAAAAGTACTATAATGGATCTTTACTTTTCGTTTATATCTGAGGCTAGTCCGTTTGATATTTTAAAAAATAACGAGTTTTACTACTCCAAAGAGGGAGTTGATAAAATTTACGCCTATTATTTAAGCTATTTTAAAAATCAGGCGCAGGGAATTTTAAACGAGATTGAAAAGATAGAAGAAAGGGTAAGCGATTATCAAAAATTATATGAATATATATGCGTATTAAGAGGGCATTTAAACAAAATTATAAAATGCACCTCTGCCGATGAGCTTGCAGTTTTTACCAAAGCGGATTTGCCTCGTAAGCCGAATAAACCCAAAACAGACGACCCGTTTGCAATAGAGGTAGATAACGAGGTAAAGGCCGTTAAAGAGCTTATAGACGCACTTTATAAAGAAAAAGAGAGTAAGGTTTTTGTTAATTCATATCAAACCGAGGTTAAATGGGCTGAAGAAATGCTGCCCGTTTATAAGGCGCTTTGCGCTTTAATTGAAGAGTTTTCGTTGCGCTTTGAAAAGGAAAAGCGAGAGGAAAATGGGGTTGATTATTCAGACCTTGAGCATCTTACTCTAAAGCTTTTGCAAAACGAGCAAATAAGAAGTGAAATTAAGGGTAGATTTAAATATATTTTTACCGATGAATATCAAGACACGAGCGGCGTTCAAGAGAGTATTTTAACCGCAATAGCTAGCGATAACTTATTTATGGTTGGCGATCCCAAACAGAGTATATACGATTTTAGAGGGTGCAACCCGGGCATCTTCTCGAAAAAATTTGCCCTTTACGAAAAAGGCTTGGGTGGAACGGCAATTAGTCTTGACAAAAACTTTAGAAGCACTAAAACGGTTATTGCAAGCGTAAACAACCTATTTAAAGAGATAATGACTATTGATTGCGGAAAGGTTGATTATGCAAAATATCCTATGGTGGCGCAAGCTGAATACCCTGAAGACGAGGGTGAGTGCAAAATGCTTTTAACTTTAAAGAGCAAGGCCGAAAACGCTTTTCCGCAAGGGGTATATTCAGTCGTTAAACATTTAAAGCTTTTGGGCGAAAATAAATGTTTTGAAGAGGGCAGGCAAATTGCCGAGCTCATTAGCAAAATTTACGGCACGAGTTATTATTGCATTAAGGAAAAAAGATGGAAGAGTGTTGATTACGGCGATATAGTAATTTTATTGCGCAGTGCAAACGCCGATTGCGATAAATACGCTCAAGAACTTATTAGGGCGGGTATTCCCGTTTCGGCAAACTCTAAAAGAAGTATAGCTGAATACGCAGAAATTGCGCTCGCCGTTAATATTTTACAGCTTATTGATTGTTACAACCAAGATATTGCTCTCGCAGCGGTGCTTAAAAGCCCGATAGGCAATTTAACCGATAGCGATTTTATGCAAATAAGAAGGGCTTATGCAAAGGGTACGTTTGTAGAAATTACCGAAAAATACGCACTCGAATACGATGATGAAATAAGTAAAAAACTGCATGCGTTTAAAAAATATTTCGACGATATACGGCTTATTGCGGAGTTTATTCCGTGCGATGAACTTCTTGCAAAAATCGTTCGCGATAAGGGCATAGATATAAGCTTGCTTTCGTCGCGTATGGGCAAGGTTAAGCTAGCAAGGCTAAATAGGTTTATTCAAGCAGCGGGCGCAAAAAAGCAAACCGCCAGCGAGTTTTTGCAGGGAATAGATAAAACCTTGCAGTCTATAACGGTTAGCTTTGCAGATCAAAACGCCGTTAAAATTATGAGCATTCACGCTTCAAAGGGGCTTGAATTTTCCATCGTAATAATGGGTGGAATAAATAAAAAATTTATAAACGCCGATTATTCGGGAGAGATTATATCCGATCGCTCATTCGGCATAGCTTTAAGTCATAAGGATCTTGAAAGCAGAAGGGTAAATAAAAACATCTTTTTAAGATACGCCTCTCGCATTAACAAAAATAAAATGCTTGAGGGCGAAATGAACCTTTTATACGTGGCGATGACTCGAGCTAAAAACAACTTGTATTTAATTGGCGAATTTGCAAGCGAAAAATCAATGCAATTAAAACCAAATCATTTGTTTAACGACGTTTATGGAGCTTCTGGCTTTTTTGCGATGTTCGCTCAAAGCGATATGCCTTGCGAAATTTGCAGTAGCGAGCAAAATAAAGGCTTTGTTGAACAAGAGGTAAGGCAGGTAATAGTAAGCAAGCCAGATCCCGAACTCGTTTCGCTCATTAAAAACAATTTGCAGTTTGAATATGGGTATCAAAATCAAGTTAATCTTTCGGTAAAGCGTTCGGTTACCTCGGCTGCGCATTACGATGAGCAAGAGGGTATAACCTACGAAAAAAGCGCAATTTACGGCGAATCAGATAGCGATATAGGTAATGCTTATCACCGCTTTTTAGAGTTGTGCGATTTTTCGCGCGATGCCGAAAGTGAGTTTAATCGACTTATAGGCGGCCTTTTGCTTACTGAAGATGAGGTAAAATTAATAGAAAAACAAAAAATTGAGCGAATTTTTGCTTTGAGTATTTTTAAAGAGCTAAACGGGTTTACGCTGTACAAGGAGCAACCGTTTACCTGTTATATGCCCGCACGCATAGTTGAGGGCGATAACAAAGAGGGCGAAATATTAGTTCAAGGAATTATCGACCTTTTGGCAATAAAGGGCAACGAAGCAATTATTATCGATTACAAGCACAGCAAAATTAAAGATGACCAAATGCTTATAAAAAGGTATCAAAAACAGCTTGAGCTTTATGCTTATGCTGTGCAAAAAGTGCTTGATAAACGTGTTATAGGCGCATATCTTGTTAATTTATATAGTGCAAAGGTTATAAAAACACAGCTTAACAACGTTTAAAAAATAAAAATAGCGGGCATAATTACCACGAGGTGTTTTTTATGTCTGCTTTTTATTTTGCTGTTTATAATATTTTAATAAAAATTGCTGCAAGCGGATTACTTAGTAAGCTTTCGCTTATAAATTTTACTATTGCATTAACAATAGGTACGGTTTATCTATTTATATGCGTGCTGGTAAAAAAAGTAAGAGAGAAAAATTGCGTTTGGTGTTTTTATTGCTTTGCAAGCGTATATATTAGTGACCTTACCTTATGTTATTTACAGTATAAGTTTTTTGGTGGTATTTATCAAAGCATAACCAAAGTTTTGCTGTTATGCACGACGCGTTATATGCTGTTAATCGCGTTATACGCGGCCATTTTGCTTGTTTGCAAGCTTTTTGATTTTAAAATTCAGTTGCAAAACAAAGGCATTTGCAGCAGTTTTTCTGCCGACAAAACCGAAGAAAAAAAGCAGGTCATACGCCTTAAAGAAAGCGTTTGCTCTAAAAACGGAGTAGAGTGCCCGCTATCCATTGATTTAATAGGTAAGGTTATGGAGCAAAAGCGCACCGTTCACCCGTGCGACGTAAATCTTTCTTACGTTAAAGGTGTGTTAAATGCTCTTAACCAAAAGAATTTAACGCAAGAAGAGCGTGAATTTACCTCTGACTTAAATTTTATTCTTTCATCTAGTATTCCGGCAGGTGGAGAAGAGCAAAGGGATTTGAATAAAAAGCTTTGTGTTTTAATAAAAAAAATAACTGAATACCAAGTTGATATATAGCTAAAAACAAGCAAAAAGGTTTGCGCATAAACTGTTTATATGGTATAATATAAAAGATAAAATAGGCGCTTGCTCTTTTGCTTTTTTTGTGGCAAAAAAATAAAAGTGGGCCAATAGGTCGATTATCGGCTATATTTAAGGTAAAAATGATTTTATTTTTCGATACCGAAACAACAGGGCTTTGCCCGGGAAACGTTATTCAACTTGCATACATAATGACCGATGGGCAAACGGTTAAGGGCAAAAATTTTTTCTTTTACGTTCCGTTTATCGAAAGAGCTGCGTCAATGGTTCACGGCATAACGGTAGAAAAATTAGCCACTCTTTCTAATGGGCATACTTTTAGCGAATATTTAGAAGAAATAGATGATGATTTTAGGGCTGCCTCTTTAACGGTTGCCCATAATTTTCCGTTTGATTTTAATTTTATGAGTCACGAATTCGAGCAACATAATAGAAGATTTCATTTTAAAGAAAGCCTAGATACTATGCGCTATTTTTGCCCTATAACCAAGCTTGAAAAGGCGAGGGGTAAGGGATATAAATATCCCAAGCTTTGTGAGCTTGCTAAGTTTTTTGATTTGTACGATTACGACGTTATGCGCTTTGCTTTAAACCTGTTTAAAGGCAGCGGGGTAAGCCACGACGCTCGTTTTGATATAGCACAAACCTACCTATGTACAATGCTTGCAAGTGAGCAATACCCCGAGGTAAACGAGCTTTTGAAAAAATATTATTGATTTTTATTAAAATTATAAAAAACAGTTGCGTTTATATTAAAAATTTGCTAAAATTAGTAGGCTAAAAAGAAGTAATGGGGTGTCGCCAAGCGGTAAGGCTACGGACTCTGACTCCGTCATCCGGGGGTTCAAATCCCTCCACCCCAGCCAAAAAATTCGACAAGTTTCGACTTGTCGAATTTTTTTATCCATTGCGAAAGCAATGGCATATCATCACGCTTTAGCGTGTATCTCATCACCGAAGGTGTATATTATCAGCCATAGGCTGCATCCTCTTTCGCAATGATGATATACAAGGCTTTCGCCTTGGTGATATACAAAACTTCGTTTTGATGATATGCACTCCTGCGGCGTGATTTGGTACGTGAGTTCAAGTCCGTACGAAAACCCTTGAAAATATCTTTTTTGTCCGCTCTTCGCAAGAGAAACCTGTTGAACACCTAAGATGTTGCATGGTTTCTTTTTTATACAAGATATTGTGCTTTAACAAAAAAGAGTAGTTTTTAGTATGTTGTATAAAAATAGAAAGAAATGGTAATTAAGCGAAATATTTTGCATGTAAAAAAATATTATTTTCTTTTGTGTGGTTATTTTTAAATTCAATATTCAAACTTATAAATTCTTCGTAAAATAAAAAGGCCTGATGATTTTTTTCATCAGGCCTTTTTTGATATAAAGAAAAACCACGCGATAGTCGCGTGGTTCGGTAGAGGTTTACCGATGAGCCTTGAAAGAAAAACTCCGATTGTGTATAATGAGAGTATGACCTGTCAGTCAAAAATCAAGAACACAATCGGAGGATATTAAAATGACAGAAGCATCTAATACCACAAATAGTTTAGCACACACAAAATGGAATTGCAAGTATCATATAATATTTGCGCCAAAATATCGAAGGAAAGTATTTTTTGAGCAACATAGAAGCGAAGTTAGGGAAATACTAAGAAAATTATGCGAATGGAAAGGTGTAGAAATAATAGAAGGGGAAGTCTGTAAAGAATATGTTGCAAATCAATTGAAAGCAGACAAAGAAGCAGATCAGTTGAGTATATTTGACCCACGTGACCCGTTGACGGGTGGCAAGTAATACATGCATGACTGGCAGGTCAAATAAAAAGCACATTTGTGCTACGCCAGTGGAAAAGGGCTATGCCCGAAAATTAAAAACCACCCGCTATGCGGGTGGATGTTTATTTGGTAGATGGATAGGTTTAGGTGGAGTGCGTGTGCTTGTCTTCGGCGGAGCGAAGCGACGCCGACTTGTTTCAAGACAAGCACACGTTATAGTGCCAAACTAAAAAAAATATGTAAAATAGAGCAAGAGAGTGTCTAAAAATATGCATTAATCTTTCGAGAAAGCGTCTAAAAATATGCAAAAACCACCTAAACAAGTGTCCAAAAATATGCAGAAATTTATTGACAAGACATTTTGAAACGTGTATAATATAATCGCGAGGTAAATTATGTTAAAACGTAAATTTTATGATTATTTATTAAATTGGAAAAACACCAAGGATAAAGAATGCCTACTTGTTAAGGGTGCAAGGCAAATAGGTAAAACGTATATTGTTGATCATTTTGGAAAAGAAAACTATAAAAGTTATATTTATATCAATTTTGTTGAAAATCCAAAGTATAAAGAAATTTTTGAAGGGAGTTTGTCCGCTGAAGAAATTTATAAAAAACTTTCAGTTTATATTTTTGGTATAAAGTTTATAGAGAAAGAAACGCTTATTTTTTTAGATGAAATTCAAGATTGTCCAAATGCAAGAACGGCTTTAAAGTTCTTGGCGTTGGATAATAAATATGATGTTATTGCTTCCGGTTCACTTTTAGGCATTAATTACAAAGAAGTTTCTTCAATACCTGTTGGATATGAACGACAAGTTGATATGTACTCATTGGATTTTGAAGAATTCTTATGGGCTATTGGTGTTAATAGTATGGCTATTTCTTACGTGAAAGAGTTTTTTGATAAGAAAGAAAAAGTTCCTAACGATATTAATGAAAAGATGTTTGAATATTTAAGGGAATACATTGTTATTGGTGGTATGCCTAATGTTGTAAATACTTTTGTTGAGACAAAAAACTATAGTGAAGTCCAAAAGGCGCAAGAAAAAATTATACGAAGTTACTATGAAGATATGATTAAGTATGCTCCAACCGTAGAAAAGCCAAAAGTAAGAAGATGTTATGATTCGATTCCAAAACAACTTGCAAAGGAAAATAAAAAGTTTCAATTTTCAGTAGTTGAGAAAAATTCTACAGCAAGAAAATATGGTAATAGTTTAGATTGGCTTGTAGATGCTAATATAATTCAACGAATATTTAACGTATCAACGCCTTTGTTGCCATTAAAAGCATATGAAAAGGATGATCAGTATAAAGTTTATATGAATGACATTGGTTTACTTGTTTCAATGTATGGTTTCGAAATGAAGGCGCCGATTTTGGAAAATTCGATAAAGGGTCCTGCGAAAGGAGGTATTTATGAGAATTTAGTGTCTGATATTCTAGTTAAACGAGGATATAAACTAAACTACTATAAGACAGAAAATGCATCACAAGAAATAGAATTTTTAATCACGACAAGTGCTGGCGTTATACCGATAGAAGTAAAGGCTGGCAATGGAACTAGTGTTTCATTAAACACTTTTATTGATGAGTTTAAGCCGATGATAGCATATAAACTTATAACTGGAAATATAGGTGTAATAGACACAAAAACAACTTTGCCCCTTTATATGGCGATGTTTATTTAATATATAAAAAAGTTGATAACATATTGAAAAGCCACTTAGGGAAGGTTCTCTAAGTGGCTTTAACTTTACCGTCTATTCGGTATATACGATTTATTATTAAAACCTTTAATAATCGACTTATACGCCCACTTTTGGGCTTTTTTTATTATCTAATTTCAATAATTCCACCGTCATATTCATGAAAGCCGTCAAATCTAAGCGATTCGCCGTATGACTTATAATCAATGTAATTATCAAGACCGTCAGGAATGTCGCAACCGTATATATCGTGAATAAGGTCGTAACCTAAATCATACCAATCGTAGTTAGGGTAGAGGTAGATATCATCATCCCAATCATCTTCACGGTCATTAACTCTGCTTTCAAATGAACTATATCCTTCAACGTCTATATAGGCGCACATTATTTTGTATCTATACTCGTCTTGTAGA